>JBCCSG010000133.1:0-17366 GCA_039200565.1 Cyanobacteria bacterium P01_D01_bin.50
ACTACTCACTCCTCACTACTCACTACTCACTACTCACTACTCACTATTCACTACTCACTACTCACTACTCACTATTCACCTATTAATAATTTTCGATTCTTCGATTTTGATTTGAGATTGACGGGAACCCCAACTACTTGTATTTGTAGCTGACTGCTGAGAATACATAGCTCTGAGAACCTTTGCTGGATCGACGTAATTTTTACCATATCTGATTACCCAATGGAGATGAGGACCTGTAGTACGTCCAGTCATTCCGATACGTCCAATTCTGGCTCCTGCGGGTATTTGCTGACCTACAGCTATTTGAATACCACCAGCGCGGTCAATCATATAGAGACGACCGTTTGATTTTTCCACTCTTCCTTTCATATGACAATAACTGTGTCGCCAGTTACCAGACTTCACAATGATATGCGTACCGCAGGCACCGCGATCGCCAACTTTAATAACAGTTCCCCCCCACCAGTTGCGAATGTAGCTACCTTGAGGTGCAGCGATATCTAAACCATTGTGAAATTCCCAACCGCGGCCATTTGGAGAGCGACGATATCCGAAAGGTGATGTGTAAGATTGAAAACCTTCAACGGGGAAAGAAGCTGATGACCAAGGGTTATTTTTAGCTAATAATAGCTGTTTTTCTTCTAAAGCTTTAACCGTATTTATGCTTGGCAATATAGTTGTTAAACTTACAATTATCAATCCTAATAAAAATAAAAATATCCCATATTTGTTTACTTTTAAGCTCTGTTTTTTCATTTTTTTAATACTTATAATTTTACTTAGATAATAGTTATGTTTTGCAAAACAAGTTTAAAACGAAAATAAAATTAGTTCTAAACTATATTGTCTTTATTCCCATAGCTTGGTGCCATTATCCTACTTGAGAATATGCGAATGTCAAGTATCTATTTTGATCTTTTTTTTGGAATATTTGCTTGCTAAAAATTGATTTCAGTAAAAATTCTCACTACTTAGTTAAAACTATTCACTCTTATCAATAATACTTGAGGATAATACTTAACTATTACCAGTTAATAAAGGTTGTTTTTCTTTGGTTAAATAGCATTTATGTATTTTTACGCGTATTTAGCTAGCAGTAATACTGAATATCCATAAGATATATCCAGACTTCCGTATTAATAAGTATGATTTACTTTCAATAGAGTTCCCTCTAGATCGCGGAAGCTTTCCTCTAATACCATTTCACCCCAAGGGTAATAGATATAGTTATTGCACAAATGTTACCCAAGGCAATATGGTGAGAATTGCGTTAGGGTGGTAAACGACTTCACCGCAAGCATTATAGGAGAAGTTTTGCGTCGCGCCACAAATGCTGTAAAATTTAAGCTTAAAAAGAATACATAGTTTAGATAATATTAAGCTTGAAAAGTTTATTTTATAATTTCCCCTATTTTCGCAAACCATGTTAAATGAAATTTTACCTTTCAGGTTCGATTTAGACACAGTAGCCATTGCTGGAGCAACTTTATGGTCTTTGGCATTGTATCTCGGTTTTTCTCCCCTTAGTGAATGGGTTACAAAACAGTTTAATCGTTGGTTCAATTTCGCCGAGCAATTTATGTATACCAGCAAATCTGAATTTGAAAAAACTCGTCAGGCAAGAGAATCACAAAACGCTTTCTATGCATCTGTTTTTAGCATAATTCCGTTTTTGATTATTGGTGCTTTATGCAATTGGGTTATAGAAGTCAGTTTGGGAGACAGTTGGGGTATCAGTACGGGAATTCTCGCTTGTATGGGTTGCGGAGTCTATGAATTAGGAAGACGAGATGGGGAAAACAGTTAGAATCGCCTAATTTAGAATTCTCCCCTTCCTTGTCTCCTCATCTCACCCTCTGATTGTCTACTTATATTTATATATATTTCAACTATGAATTTCTCCGCTCGTACTATTTTAGAAACTTTACTTCCTCATTTAAAAGCAGCAGCAGGTTATGCTCGTTTTCTTCAACCAAAAATTGCTTCTCTTCCCGATAAAGATGGAAAAGATAACTTTTTTGCATCTGCTTTGACTGATGCTGATTTAGCTATTCAAAATTTTGTCGAAGTCGCATTATTAGGTCATTTTCCTAATATTAGATTTCATGGAGAAGAATATGAAAGTTCTCCTAATACTAAGTACTTCCGTGCGATCAACTTGGGTGAAAAAGATGATTATTTAGTCACTCTTGACCCAATTGATGGTACAAAATACTATATTGATGGACATTCTAATTACCAAATTATTCTTAGTATTCTAAATACTGACGATTATGAAGCGGTAATTGCTATTTCTCCAAGTGAAAACGTTTATTTCTACGCTATACGAGGTGAAGGTGCTTTTACGGGTAGTTTGGTTAGGAGTTTGTCTGAATGTACTCCATTAAAAGTAAATTCGGAGGCGAAACCTACTATATTATTGGGTACGTCAATGAATTCCCTCACAACTGCATTACAAAATAAATATAAAGTGATTAATGCAGTACAAGATTATTCTACTTCGGTTCAAATGCCCAATCTTAATTCTATTTTGAAAGGTGAATTAAGTGGTGCTGTCAAAAGATTTGGTCAATTTATTGATGGTGGTGCTTTAGCTTTTATCGCTAGAGAAGCTGGTTGTGTTGTCACTACTTTGGATGGCTCTGCTTTACCTCCACTCCATACTTGCGATGATTATAAGTTACCAGGGTTAGTTATCGGAATCTCGGAATCAGTTCATCAAGATTTACTCGGAGCTATTCGTAATAATTCTGTTTCTGGTACCAAATCTTGAAATTTCTATGAGTCTAAGGTTTTCAAGTAAATAAGATGGATTTCGATTGTCCGGTAATATCGAAATATATCTGGTTTAATCTCAAGTAACGTAGGTTGGGTTAAACGAAGTGAAACCCAACACTCGAAGCTATTCGCAATAATTCTGTTTCTGGCACCAAATCTTGAAATTTCTGTGAGTGTAAGGATTTTAAGTAGATAAGATGGATTTCGGTTGTCCGGCAATATCGAAATACATCTGGTTTAATATCTTTGGTGATTTAAAGTTGTTTGCGACGGGGTTCGCTAATCCTATGCAAATCTAGGCAGACGGCGAATCAGTGCTTTGTTTTACAATTTCATGCGATAATTGCTGTTGGTTCCTGGCAATAGGTAAACACTGGTCGTTTTCGTTCCTTGGATCAGAACTCCCTACCATGCCAGTTTCAACATACCCACAACCCCTGTGGGTGATATTTGCTTCCAAACTGATTGCTTCAAAGTGGAACTTATTGGCAAGCCAATCATTCCTAATCGCAGAAGCGACAGTTTCTCCAATAGAATGCAAATACCGGACGGTATCGCCCAACAACACATGGAGTATAGCATCCGAAGTCATGTACAACTGAATCCTTGGATCGTTGTGTCTGGCTCGAATGTTACAGGATGCGTTGTAATCACTTTGTAATACGTCCCCCGTGAAACGGATAAAACGATCCCCTTTCCTACTCCCCAGCAGAGTACCCGTTTGAGAATCCATTTGCGACGTATAGGCACAGTTGACTAGAGCTACGGTGCTACCAGTCTTGCGTCCTATGGCTGTCAGTGAATCTTGTAATTCGCCCTTCATCCACTGGTTCAGTCTTCTGTTGAGTGACTTCGCCATTTTCTTTCCTGGAATTGGACGAGATAAATCTTCAGCTATGATCAAAGTCGGCTGCGTGATATAGGCATACAAATCCTTGCGAATCATGCAGCGAATGGTAGCTTTGTCTTTTTTCAATCGTCTGTTCTTTTTGTGAGTTCCTAGATTGCAAGCTTTGATGTTTGAGGATTTCTTGCTGTTCGGATGCTTTTGTGCGTGCTGGAACAGACGATTTCTATTTTTGTTTTTCTTGTTGCTTAAAGCTGTTTTTCTTGTAAGAGTCTCACCCAGCTTCGGAGCTATAACAGTTTCGTCAGAGCTGTAGAAACCTTCAGTGTATCCTTTGTCTAAACCTACTTTTTTCTTCGGTTTGTCAGCACTAACGACTATTTTGTCGGTAAATGTTGTATGAACTTCATACTCACCTTCTTTGGTCAAGATGACTCGAATCTGCTTTGTTGGAATGCGCTGACAACGAATAATTAATTGGATCTTTTGAGCGCGAAGTAATCCCTGAACGTCTAATTGAACAAGATTTCTTTTGAGTCTTGTTGCTTTGTATCCCTGATCCTGGTATACTATTTGATTTATGACGAAAGTATGCCCAGGAACATAATACTTTCTGAAAATATGATGAAGCTCTGGATCTTTGGTTGGGTGTTTGTAAAGCAATCCAAAAAGAAAATTTCTTCTAGTTTCTATCTCATCAGCAGGATATAGGACTAATGCTTGTTCCCAGATACGTTCGCGGTCTTCTTTCTTGCTTTTCTTTCCTAAGACATCTACTTGTTCGGTGTACCACTGCTTGCGAGTTTTTTCTTGAGTGGTTGTAGGATATTTCCGCCAAATATTTCTACGGATGAATACGATCGCAGCTTCTTGTTGAGCAGAAATAGCCTTGAAGCAGTCATTGACAGCCCATTCGCGCAGTTTTCCTGGCAACTCTTCCTGAGAGGGACACAATTGGCGAACAGTCTTATCAGCACTTTTCCAGTGTATCCCCCAACCCTGCAAACTTCCTAACTTGTTGTAGGTGACTGCACGGCACTGTCCTTGACGGTCTGCTATGGAGATGAGTTGATCGGGATCTGAAACGGATACCACAGGGATAACCTGTGTGTAGGTGTAATCTGTCAGTTTTTCTTTTTTCTTTTTCTTTTTCTTGCAGATCATCTCAACTTATCTCTTTTTTCGACCATATTTACATTTTACCGATATTTACAAAGTTTGTTAACTTAAAATCTATGTATTTTCTAATATTTCATTTGTAGCATCATGTAAAACCTGCATTCGTTTAAGGTTTTTGCGACTTCGACGACCATAAAGTCTGGCGCTAAATACTGTCAGAATAGAAAGTATGTCGTCAACAAATTCTTTTTCTGGTTCCACTTCTGCGGGACGATTAAGGATGGTAACTTGTACTTGGTTTAGTTCACACAGAGCAAAAATTAACTCAGAACCAAATCTAAGCAATCTGTCTTTGTCTGTAATAACAAGTCTTTCAATTTCGTCGCGCTGAAGCATCTCTACTAGCTTCATAAGTCCTTTTTTACGGTAATTCATACCTGAGCCGACATCTTTAAGGATATGAATGTTTCCCCATCCTTCTTGCTTGCAAAAAGATTCTAAAACTAATAATTGTCTTTGCAAATCGTCTTTCAACTCTGTGGTGCTGACTCGACCGTAACAGACAGTAAACCTTAGCTTTTCTGGTTGATTTATTTGCAGAAGATCAGCTACTTTGTATCTACGATGCCCACCTTCTGTTCTGTGAGGAATTATTTTACCTTCTCGTTCCCATCGGCGAAGCGTATCTATGCTTACACCTTTTAATTTAGAAGCTTCACCAATAGTTACTAAGTCATCTAATCTGTGCATATTTCTATTTACTAGAGATATACATAGATTAACATAGGTTTTAGGCGGACTGCACAACCGCTTATATATAAAAATTGCTATACAGGAACTAAAACTCTTGAATCTTCCCTGGGAGGCTCGTCAACAAAGACTGCTCCTCGCTGCTCAAGATTACGCCTCATATCATCTGAAATTCCCTGATTATGCCCAAATTTGGCATTTTTGACATTAGCGCCACTTAAGTCAGCATCAATTAAATTAGCTCCTATAAGGTTAGCATCAGCTAAATTAGCAGCTATCAATGTCGCATTAACGAGATGGGCTTCTCTTAAGTTGGCGTACATCAAGTTAGTTTCAATCAACTTTGCTTGACTTAAATTGGCATTGTTTAGAAAAGCATGTTCCAGGTTAGCATTATAAAAATTGGCTTTTCTCAAATTACTCTCTCTTAAGTTGGCGTATATCAAGTTAGTTTCAATCAACTTTGCTAGACTCAAATCGGCATTGTTTAGAAAAGCACTTTCTAGGTTAGCATTATTAAAATTGGCTTCTCTCAAATTACCGCGTCTTAAATCAACTTTCCTCAAGTCAGCATTAATCAAAGTTGCGCCTTCTAAATTGGCAAAACTCTGAGTGACTTTATTCAAGTTACCATCATGGGGTAGTAATTTCTTTGCCAAGTTTGTCAAGACAACTGCGCGATATTCCTCATTCTGAATCTCCCTAGCAGCAGCGAGAGCTTCAGTTAATAATTCCGGCAGTTTGTCAGCTAAAGAAATTAGCAAATTGGCGCGATTATACTCACTAGACATCTCCCTAGCGGCAGCGAGAGCTTCAGTTAATAATTCTGGCGGCAGTTTGTCAGCTAGAGAAATTAGCACATCGGCGCGATAATACTCATACTGAATCTCCCTAGCGGCAGCGAGAGCTTCAGTTAATAATTCCGGTAGTTTGTCAGCTAAAGAAATTAGCACCTTGGCACGATTATACTTATTCTGAATCTCCCTAGCGGCAGCGAGAGCTTCAGTTAATAATTCTGGTGGCAGTTTGTCAGCTAAAGAAATTAGTACATCGGCGCGATTATACTGATTCTGAATCTCCTTAGCCACAGCCACAGCTTCAGTTAATAATTCTGGTAGTTTGTCAGCTAAAGAAATTAGCACATCGGCGCGATAATACTCATACTGAATCTTCCTAGCCGCAGCGAGTGCTTCAGTTAATAATTCCGGTAGTTTTTCAGCTAAAAAAATTAGCACTTTGGCGCGATAATACTCATCCTTAATCTCCCCAGCCACAGCCACAGCTTCAGTTAATAATTCCGGCAGTTTGTCAGCTAAAGAAATTAGTACCTTGGCGCGATAATACTGATTATGAAGCTCCCTAGCGGCAGCGAGAGCTTGAGTTGATAATTCCGGCAGTTTGTCAGCTAAATAAATTAGCACATCGGCGCGATTATACTCATCCTCAATCTCCCTAGTCACAGCCACAGCTTCAGTTAATAATTCCGGTAGTTTGTCAGCTAAAGAAATTAGCACTTTGGCGCGATAATACTCATCCTCAATCTCCCTAGCCACAGCCACAGCTTCAGTTAATAATTCCGGTAGTTTGTCAGCTAAAGAAATTAGCACATCGGCGCGATTATACTGATTATGAATCTCCCTAGCGGCAGCGAGAGCTTCCAATAAATTAATCAAATTTGTATCGCTTAATTCAGCACCACTTAAGTCAGCATTGCTTAAGTCTACACCACTTAAATCAGCACCAATTAAGTAAGTATCGCTCAAATCAACGCCATTCAAATCTAGATTTTCAATTTGTTTGGAGACTATATGACTTGCCAAACCCCATTTATTAATTACTTGATGATTTTCACTTTCATCTGAACTTTCATCCAAAATTTGAATACTTTCAACGGGAAAACCATCTAATTCATTTAATTCTCCCGATTTTATGAGTTGTTGAAGCTTTTCGATATCTTCTTGAGAACCTTCTATAGTTAACTTGATACTACCTTCTTGAATATCATCAATTTTTATAGTATTTCCCGAATGTTCCCGTAAAATTAATTCAATAATTTTTAAATTACTAACTGAATTGATATCGCCTTCTAATGTAATAACTGCTTTAACTGTTTCCGTTTCTCTATCTATTACAGTTACTTGACGACGACTCATTCCGACTTCCACCTCTTGGTTAATTACCGAGGGTATTTTACTAACTGTTTTTAAAGGCTCTAATTGCTTTTCTTCTCGTAATTCCGCAGTTTTTTCTAATTCCGCAATTTCTTTCCAATCTAACCTCAGCCCATCACATATTCTTTTAAAGGAATCAAGCTGAATTGGTTGACGCAGAAAAAACTTTGTTACTGTAGAGCGAGATATGAATTGAGACTTTGCAAAATTACTTTTTGACTCAAATCCATGCCTTTTGAAAGCTGCTTCTGCTCTCTTTAAACCCTGCGAGGAAGCTTTATAAGTTATTTTCTTGTTTCTAGCACCTTGGTTATGTTGTGTCATGTTTTGGCTAGGGTGTTTTGGCAGCTTCGCTTACGCAATCAAAACTTACTCATAAAACAATCATACATATTCACAAGTTGTTCGCAAGTTGTTCGCAACACAATCATTGAATATCCAACTCCTTAGCTACAGGAGAAGAAAATAGAGATGTAGTAAACAACTTTTAATCAATGAACTCACAATCTCAGTCTTCAATCGAATTAAGCATTGCTCAAGAGCGCTTACGCCAAGCGCGTTACAGCTTTAATCTGGCAATTTTTGCAACTGCTGTGTCTTTCTTTATTAGTTTAGTCGGCGCAGGAATACTTTTATCAAACAAAATTCCACAAGGAACTGTACTTGCTGCTGGTGGCTTGGTTTCTGCTGTAGAATTTCAGAAGCTTTCTAAAGATGCGAATGACAGGCTTGATAAGATCTTACTTGGAGAAGAGGACAATTAAGAACAACCAGTAAATATAACTTGTCTGCAATCGAGGATGGGGTAGATAAAAGTAATTTCGTTTTTACGGCAATATCGAAATATATCTTACTTAATGCGATCACTTTACGCATGTCTGAAGGGCTTGTCGCGAACTTCAAGGTTGTTTGAAACAGCTTTAATATATTGCAATGAGTAAATAAGATATATTTCGATCGTACGGGAATATCGAAATATATCTTATTTAATACGATTGGTGATTCAAAGTTGTTTGTGAGAGGTTTACTCCCTTCCCGGCATCCGATTACCTATAATCTAGGTTGGGTAAGACGAATCGTTCAACCCAACAAGATGCTACAATTTTTCGGTAATTTTAGAGCGAGAAGGAAGTAATATCAAGTTCAGGTAAATATAGGAAATTAAGCGAACTTGGTTTCCTTTGCTATTGAGAAACTAAAATTCTTGAATCTTCCCTGGGAGGCTCGTCAATAAAGATTGCCCCTCGCTGCTCAAGATTGTGCCTCATCTCGTCTGCAATTCCTTGATTATGTCCAAATCTGGCGTTTTGTACATTAGCATCACTCAAGTCAGCATCAGTTAAATTAGCTCCTATGAGGTTAGCATCAGCTAAATTAGCACCTATCAATGTAGCATTAACCAGATGAGCATCTCTCAAGTTACCGCGTCTTAAATCAACTTTGCTCAAGTCAGCATTAATTAAAGTTGCACCTTCTAAATTAGCAAAACTCTGACTGACTTTATTCAAGCTACCATCATGCGGTAATATTTTTTTAACTAAAGTTTGCAATACATCGGTGCGATTATACTCATTTTGAATCTCCTTAGCGGCAGCCAGAGCTTCTGTTAATAATTCTGGGTGTTTCTCAGCTAAAGAGATTAGCACATTGGCACGATACTTATGATGCTGAATCTCTCTAGCGGCAGCCAGAGCTTGAGTAAATAATAGCGGCGGCAGTTTGTCTGTTAAGGAAATTAGCACATTGGCTCGATTATACTCATCCTGAATCTCTCTAGCAGCAGAGAGTGCTTGAGTAAATAATAGCGGCGGCAGTTTGTCTGTTAAGGAAATTAGCACATTGGCTCGATTATACTCATCCTCAATTTCTATAGCAGTAGTCAGAGCTTCTGTTGATAATTCCGGCTGCTTGTCAGCGAAAGAAATTAGCACCTTGGCGCGATTATAATTATCCTGAATCTCTCTAGCAGCAGAGAGTGCTTGAGTAAATAATAGCGGCGGCAGTTTGTCTGTTAAGGAAATAAGCACATTGGCTCGATTATACTCATTTTGGATCTCCCTAGCGACAGCCAGAGCTTCTGTTAATAATTCCGGTAGTTTGTCAGCTAAAGAAACTAGCACCTTGGTGCGATTATAATTATCCTGAATCTTCCTAGCGGCTGCGAGTGCTTGAGTAAATAATTGCGGTGGCAGTTTGTCTGTTAAAGAAATAAGCACCTTGGTGCGATTATACTCATCCTGAATCTTACTAGCGGTTGCGAGAGCTTTAGTTAATAATTCCGGCTGTTTGTCAGCGAAAGAAACTAGCACCTTGGCACGATTATACTCATCCTGAATTTTCTTCGCGGCTCCGATAGCTTGAGTAAATAATTGCGGTGGCAGTTTGTTAGCTAAAGAAATTAGCACATTGGCGCGATATTTATGATACTTAATCTTCCTGGCGGCTGCCAAAGCTTCTGTTAAAAATTCCGGTAGTTTATCAGCTAAAGAAATTAGCAAATTGGCGCGATTATACTCATCCTGAATTTCCCTAGCGGCAGACAGAGCTTCAGTTAATAATTCTGGCTGTTTATTTGCTAAATAAATTAGGGCGCAGACACGATTATACTCATCCTGAATCTCCTTAGCGGCAGCCACAGCTTCAGTTAATAATTCAGGCTGTTCATCTGTTAAAGAAATAAGCACATTGGCGCGATATTCCTCATCTAGAATCTTCCTAGCGGATGCGAGAGCTTCAGTTAATAATTTCGGCTGTTTGTCTGTTAAAGAAATAAGCACCTTGGCGCGATTATAATCATCCTGAATCTTCCTAGCGGATGCAATCGCTTCAGTTAATAATTCCGGCTGTTTGTCTGTTAAAGAAATAAGCACCTTGGCGCGATTATGCTCATCCTGAATCTCCCTTGCGGCTGCTGCTGCTTCTAATAAATTAATCAAATTAGTATCGCTAAAATCAGTACCACTTAGGTCAGCATTGCTTAAGTTTACACCACTTAAATCAGCACCAATTAAGTAAGTATCGCTCAAATCAATGCCGCTCAAATCTTGGTTTTCAATTTGCTTGGAAATTATCTGGCTTACTAAACTCCATTTATAAATTGCTTGATTATTTTTACTTTCATCTGATTTTTTGTCCAAAATTTGAATACTTTCAATGGGGAAACCATCTAATTCATTTAACTTCTCTGATTCGATGAGTTGTTGCAGCTTTTCGATATCTTCTTGAGAACCTTCTATGGTTAACTTTATACTACCTTTTTGAATATCATTAATTCTGATAGTGTTGCCATAATTTTTCTGTAAAAATAATTCAATATTTTTGAAATCAATAACTGAATTTATATCGCCTGTTAATATCAGAAACGCTTGATTTTTTTTAGTTTCTCTTTCCATCTCTACCGAGGGAATCTCACCAAGTGTTTTGAAATGCTCTAATTGCTTTTTTTTTGATAAATTTGCCGTATTTTCTAATTCAACAATTTCTTTCCAATCTAACCTTAGTACATCACATATTCTTTTAAAGGAATAAAATTGAATCGGTTGAAGTTGAAAAAACTTTTCTACCGTGGAGCAAGATATTAAGTGAGACTTTGCAAAATTATTTTTTGAATCAAATCCATATCTTTTAAAAGCTGCTTCTGCTTTCTTTGAACCCTGAAAGGATGTTTTGTAAGTTATTTTATTTTTTCTAGCACCTTGATTATGTTGTGTCATATTTCGACTGGGATGTTTTAGCAACTTCGTTTACGCAATAACAATTCGATCACAACTTAATTAAAACCATAAATTTACATAAAGACTAGTAATATAAAATACTTTCGATTTTTCCGTAATATAGAAATATATTTTTAGAGCTTACGCATAGGTTACGTAATTGCCTAACTAGGAGCGATAGCGACGCAATCTCCAAAACCTCCTAAGATCATGTTTTTTCAAATAACTGTCAAGGGTTCCCAATATAATTTTTTTAAGAGAAAAAATTCTCATTGATGCCCGTCATTATTCACTGCGTGGAGGATAGAGCATCTCTCGGAGGGCTTGTTCCACTCGCTCCAGACGTATTATGGTTGATTTGTTGGACATCATATGAGTGGTGTGCTTCGTTTCTTACAGAATGACAATTTTAGTTTGCGTAAATCCCGATGTTTTTTATTTTCAAGGTTTTGTGATATCAAGTTCGACGAATTATTTACTGTATAACTCTACTGGAAATTTTCTGCTATCACTCATTACTGTGCCGATTTAATTCTTCAACTACCAACTGAGTTAATTTATCAGCAGCACCAATTTCACCTCTAGCGTTTCTTAACTGAGTACGCATATCTGCTAATTTTTGAGGATTTTGCAAATAATCGATCGCAATATCTCCGACTTCTTGAGGTTGTAATTTACCAACTAACTCCGGAACAATTTCTTTTTGTGCCCATATATTAGGCCATGCTAACAAACCTTTGCGTCGAAGAAAAAACCAATTTATTAACTTAGCAAAACCAGAACCCATTAAGGGTAAATTAGCGAGTAATCCAGGTATACCATCCCAAGCACGCATTGCATCTAATTGTTGCGTAGGAAGTAAGACAAGCATTGGTACGCCTAAAGAGCCGAGCTCGGCAGTATTAGCACCGACAGTTGTTAAGCAGATACTGCATTTAGATAACATATCATAAGCAGGGTGTTTATCGGATAGTTCTACTCTCAAACCTGTTGCTGTTTGTAAAAAAGGTTGTTGAGAATCTACTAATTTTGCTGAGACTCCGCCAAAATATTCTGACATCGGATTTTTTTGTGCATCAGCGAAACTAGCTAAAGTTTGTAAATCCAAAGTTGGAGCTACAGGAATGAAGAATTTTGTTTCTGGTAATTTATTGTGAATATATTGTGCGATCGCCAAACTCAAAGGAACACCTTGAGAAAGTTTAGCAGCTTTAGAACCAGGTAAAATTCCAATTAAATGGGAATGGGTAATTGGTAATTGGTAATTGGTAATTGGTGCTTCCCCCTCAATAGAAGAAGCTTCTGCCATCAAATCGCCGACGACGGTAAATTTATGGGCATATTTGGGTTTAACATTGGCAGCAACTTCGGGCTTCATAACTGCAAAACGGTTAATTAAAGAATGCCATCGAGCTTCCCATTCAGCGTAGACAACAGTAGGATAATTTAACCTTTTACCAATTACCACGGGAAAAAATTGGTCTCCCCCCAAGAATACTACAACACCTTTGTCTCGCCAATCCCAATTATCGGCAGTTTTCCCGGTTAATAGAAATGGGAAGAAATCTTTAGCTGATTGTACTCTATCTACTTCTGGATAAAAAAGAGCAATCTCAGCTTCCTTACCGCTAGCATTAGAGCAAGGGGATAAAACAACAGAAATTCTGACTCGATCGCGATCGTGACCTAGTTTTTCCCGTAAAGATTTTACTACAGGACGTACCCAAGTTGTGATTTCTCCAGGACCATTAGAAAGAATAAGGATATCAAACATCAGTTATCAATTATCAATATTTTTGTAGGGTGTGTGACGCTTCGATGAATTTTGAACCTGGTTATCAATCAGAAAATAGCGTCACGCACCAATCATAATTGTGTTTTATTCTTGTAGGGTGTGTGACGGGAACCCATTAAAATTTTTTTTAGAAGAAAAAATTTTAATGGGAAGCCTGTGAGGCTTTGATAAATTTTCAACCTGGTTATCAATAAGAAGATAGCACCACGCACCAACAACACGGTGTGCAGACAATACATTCATCAAATCATTTATCTTTAAAATACGAGTTTAATACTGCATTACAACATTCGGCTATACCGCACTCTACAATACTTACAACAGCTATTAAAAAAAATCATCTCATTTATAATACGATAATGTCCTATAGTAATTTTTCCCTTTCAAGAGTAAAACGCGAATTTAATTTAACTACTGTTGAAAATGGAAGTTTTTTCCCAGAAATTAAATCAATAGAACCAAGTTTTTACCTTAAAGAAGCCTTAAACGAAGGATTACCGTTAGCGATAAGCGAAGCTTGATGCCTTCGGCATTACGCAACTGGTTCAGAAAAAGCACGTTCGGAATTAATTATTAGTCCAATTCTTTTAGAAGTACGCAAAATTTTAGAACGAAAAATCAGCTTTTTTTCAGGTGAAGATTTTACCGTTGCTGCGGAATTGGATTTAACGGGAGTTTGTGATTTTTTAATTAGTCTTAATGGAAGCAGTTCAAAAAATTAAATGATATCAAATCCGTTTGTATCGGAATTATATATTTTAAACGCAGAGTCGCGCAGAGGTAAGCGCAAAGGGACGCAGAGTTTTTTAACCTATTTTTTTAATGATTTCAGAGCAGACGGAAAAGATATTAAACAACAAATTTTGGAGACTTTTCCGCTAGAAGATTAACTATCAAAACGGAAAATATATAAAAATAAAAATAAAAAATTAAGTAGCGGTGGATTGACTCGTTGTTGCGGAGAATTGAACTACCGCTGCGCTTTCTTCAATTGCGTAGAGATGGGCTAGTGAATTGATTTGTTTATATTTTAGATTCTAGAAGCCCACCTCTACGCCGCTGCGCTAATTGAAGAATAGTTCAATTCTGAAATTTAAATAAGTTTATCAGATAATTGATAGATATATTTGAAAATTCAGTTAGTTGGGTTTCAATCGTCAGGTTAAGAATTTAATTACGTTTGAGTCAACTTAGTATTGATACCAATCGAATCACCATTATCTATCTTACCGATTATATCTATCAAAATATTTCTTTTATAACCTAAGCAGATAATTTATCTTATAAAGTCACGATTTAAATTTAATAAATATGTAATAATCTGGTACGAATTCCAATCCAATCCCCAGTTTCAATTTTCCCGACTATATACACATCAATCAGTCCATCACCAATCCAATAGATTTTTATATCTTTGAAGCGAGTTTTAACTATATTTGATAATTTCTGAATATTTCTATCTCTATCAAAGAAATTATCCTTATATTCTTGACAATCTTCTCCAAAGAAACCCCCTTCTCGTGGTAGGTGTTTATAATCATTATAAAAACTTATTACATTGGAATATTTTAAAATATTATGCAGCAAATTATTCCTGTTTTCTGCAATTTCATAAACAATACCTTCAACATAATCATTATAGTAAGAAGTTTCTTCTGAAAAAATTTATACTGCTTCTAAACCTCTTAGAATTGATACTAATGAACTGTGTTCTATCTTCTTGGCTGTGTTATCTTCTATTCGACCTGATTTGTCTATACTTCTCTTTTCCATATCAAAAACAGGACATACTCCAACCCAATCATTTGTTTTTGTTTTTCCAATTAGTATAGGTATAATTTTCTCATTATCCCTTATGCATTCTATACTAATTTTCAAATAATAATATTCTCGTTCTACAATGTATGGTTTTATTTTCTGGAATATAAAACTAAATTCTTTTACTGGAAATATATTGTCTAAGAAATCAATTGGATCAACTTCTACTAAAAAACCTGCTGCTTCTAAAAATTTTTCTAATGTAAAATCTCCTCTTGACTCTGTATCCCACATAAAAACATCATAAGGATAATCTATTCCAAAGTGCCAGTTATAAAGTCCTCGTGTTAAAGCTCTAAGTTCTGTAACTAATTCCGTATTATTATTTTTGTTTTCATCTAGCACAAGTAAATGTGGACTAGATACATTTATTGCTTCATTTATATTTGAACCTGTTAAATCAGCACCAATTAATTTAGTACATTTTAAATCTGTGTTTGTGAGAATTGCATCTCTTAAATTGGCTTCTATTAAATTAGTATTACTTAAATTAGAACCACTTAAATCAGCTTCAGACAAATCAACTTGCCGTAATTGTGCGTTATTAAAATTTACATTAATCAATTTGGCTTTATTTAAAATCAATTTATGATCTCTGCCAATAGCAGGAATGGTTTCTGACAACCAAGCGTTACTTAAATCAACATCTCGAAGTTCGACACCTGAAAAATCTCTTTCTCCTTCGTCATACCTTCTCAAAAATTCTTCTTTATCCATATCGATATCAATTACATCCGAATATTATCTGATATTAATTGTAATATTTACTTTATTTAATCGAATATTATTTAAGTGTATTTTTGAATATTTTTAATGGCGATCGCCGATTTTCCAAACTCTCATAAACCTTGCAGAACAATGATTTTTTCATAAAAACAACCTTCACAACCAACCCAACTCCTCAACTGCTAAATTAATCACCAAAATCTCTCTTTAACCTCTTACCTCTTACCCCTCTGCGTTAACCTCAGCGCCCCTCTGCGTTTAAAAAAATATTATTAAATAACTAAATAACCAATTATAAATATTACGAATAATTTACATAAAAATGAGTAAATACTCTAAATAAATGTCAATATTTGTAAACAAAACTTTGCTTATAGTTATCGAATTGTGTCAGATAGACGACAAAACGCCCATAATAAGCCCGTTTTCTGGTAAAAAACATTTAATGCCGAAACACAGAACACGCATCAAAGGAGCAAAGAACGCATGTTCACTCACGTCAAGTCCACCATAAGGCACATCAAGCCGGAAAATCTCCAAGGGCGACATTTGATTAAGGTGGTCTATGTCGTGCTAGAGTCCCAGTATCAGAGTGCATTATCACAAGCTGTACGGGCTATAAACGATAATCACCCCAATATTGCGATTGAAATTAGCGGATATCTAATTGAGGAGCTTCGCTCTGAAGAAAATTATCGAGAGTTTCAAAAAGACTTAGAAACTACGAATGTTTTTATTGCTTCACTTATTTTTATTGAAGAATTAGCCCAGAAAGTAGTTGCAGCAGTGCAGCCCCATCGCGATAATTTTGATGTGGCTGTGGTTTTCCCTTCAATGCCGGAAGTTATGCGTCTGAATAAGATGGGTAGCTTTTCCTTAGCGAATTTGGGACAATCCAAAAGTGCGATCGCCAGCTTTATGAAGAAGCGGAAGGAAAAATCCGGTTCTTCTTTCCAAGATGGTATGTTAAAGCTGCTGCGGACTTTGCCTTCTGTATTAAAATATTTACCTGTAGAAAAAGCTCAAGATGCTCGTAATTTCATGTTGAGTTTTCAGTATTGGTTGGGAGGCTCTTCTGAGAATTTAGAGAACTTCTTATTAATGCTGGCAGATAAATATGTTTTAAAAGATGTTGATAAGAGCAACTTTGCTGCGGTAGATTATCAAGCACCAGTTGTTTATCCCGATATGGGAATTTGGCATCCTTTAGCAACTACAATGTTTGAGGATGTGAAAGAATATCTTAATTGGTTTATTAGCCGTAAAGATATTTCTGACGATTTAAAAGATCCCTTAGCACCTTGCATCGGTTTAGTATTGCAGCGCACCCACTTGGTAACTGGTGATGATGCTCATTATGTGGCTTTGGTACAAGAATTGGAAGCCATGGGAGCTAAGGTAATCCCCGTTTTTGCTGGCGGTTTGGATTTTTCTAAGCCAGTAGATGCTTATTTCTACGAAACTTCTGCCTTAGCTAAGGGTAAAAAGGAAGGGGTTCCTTTAGTTGATGCTGTAATATCTTTGACAGGATTTGCTCTTGTGGGAGGACCCGCCAGACAAGACCATCCAAAAGCGATTGAGTCCTTAAAACGTTTGAATCGTCCGTATATGGTTGCCTTGCCCTTGGTATTCCAAACTACTCAGGA
>JBCCSG010000134.1:0-17161 GCA_039200565.1 Cyanobacteria bacterium P01_D01_bin.50
GACGAGGATTCAAATAATGATAATTTAGTTTTTATTCGTCTTTAAAAGACGAGGCTTTATACCATGTTTCGGGCTTATTCTTCTTACTTTTTACTTCTTACTTTTTACTTCTTACTTAAGCCCGAAGGGCTTCGGTAAAGGTAATTCCCATTCAAGAATATACAGCTAGTTGAATTATGCAGCGGATCGCAATCGCACCTTCTCAACTTCAAAACGAACAAATAACCCTCACTTCACAACAACAGCATTATTTATTTCGCGTATTGCGATTGCAAAAAGGCGATAAATTTATCGCTATGGATGGAATGGGTAAATGGTGGTTATCGCAGTTGACTGATAATGACGCAGAAATTTTACAGCAGTTAGTTGTAGAAACTGAGCTACCCATCGCTGTAACTTTGATCGTGGCTTTACCAAAGGGAAATGCTTTTGATGAAATTGTCCGTTGTTGTACTGAATTAGGAGTCTCTTGCATCGCTCCAGTAATTAGCGATCGCACTTTACTAAAACCCAGTTCCCAAAAGCTAGAACGTTGGCGAAGAATATCCCTTGAAGCCGCAGAACAATCGGAACGAACCAAGATACCCCAAATTCTAGAACCAGTTACTTTTAACCAAATTTTCTCATCATTTATCAATTTTGAAAAATATATCTGTGTTGCTCGTGAAAATTCCCCTCATTTACTTGAATATTTAAATAATCAAGGAGAAATAAAAAATATTTCTCCAGAAAAAAGTGTCGTTATTGCTACTGGTACAGAAGGCGGATGGACGAAGAAAGAAGTTGATATCGCTTTGCAAAACGGCTTTAAAGAAGTTTCTTTAGGTCGTCGCATTCTACGTGCATTTACTGCACCAATTGTCGTTATGTCCCTAATTTCTGGGGTGTGTGAAGTATAAAGGATATATCACAAATTACTTTTCACAAATTGTAATATAAATCTCTAATTTAAAATTCAATGATTGAACAAGTTGCATCTGCATTTGAAAAAAAAGATTATCGCACTGCGGCAAAGTTATTAAAACAATTATTAAAGGAATCTCCACGAAATCCCCACGTACAGCTTTATGTTGGACTATTACATGAAGTATCCGGCAAGCTCCAACAAGCAGAAAAAGTTTTTCGTCAACTATTGCGCGATAGTACCAATCACAAAATAATTATGAGTGCGCGTCAAGGTTTACAGCGGTTGGAAGATATAGAAAAACAACAACGCGCGATCGCAATCGAAGCAGCAACATCAAATCCCGAAAATCAAGTTGCTGCGATATTGATTTTAGAACCCATCGCGTCGGATTCAAAGAAAGAAGCTGCACAAAAATTAGCTAAAATCTTCCAAGTAGACACTTATAGCGCTCTTATCTCCTTACCTAGTCGCGGTTGGCGTTTATATCGTAGTGGTACCTTGGGTGAATTAAATTTTTATGGCGAACAATTATATAATGCCGGCATTCCCTGTTTTTGGACTGCATTAACCCCTATTCAAAAAGTCGAAGTTTTTCAGGTTCATTATTTCAAGGAATTTTCGGCTAAAGTTACCGCTGTATGTCAAAATCAAGATAAACAAGTTGGTTCTCTTGTATTTGAATGGTCAGAAGTTGCAGCTCGCGTACAAGGATTATTACCGATTTTTGAAGAAGTTGTAGACTTTAAACCACGAGGTAAATTACAACGTAAAACCCAAACTCAAGATTACTTTCATTTTTGCGATTTACATTTACCCGGTAGAAACTGTATTTTACGGCTTTACGACAACGGTTATCAGTTCCACAAGGGAGTCGCTATTTCCCCTCTTTCAACTCAAAACACTATCAGAATCAATTGGAATAATTTATTAGATTTTCTCAATACTAAATTACAATTCGTCAAAATCTGGTCTGATTTTACCCCCTTTGCCGAAACAATACTCGATCAAACCGATGTTTTAGGGCATATAACATCTCACATTCCTTTATTTCGTAAACAAGATACTAATTGGGATGCTGCTTTTCAGTTATATAGTGGTTTGATTTTTGTGAAACATTAATTTGAGATTTCCCAATACTGCTTACTTTATCGACAACCTTGAATCGCCATTTATCTTAAATATGATGTATTTCGATAAACCCGTAGAACCGAAATCCATCTGGTTTAATTATTTTGAGATGTTAGGAGATATATAAGAAGTTGTTTGAAACGACTTGGAATCAAGATTTATTTAAATAAGATATATTTCGATATTCCCGTAGAATCGAAATCCATCATATCTACCGGTTTTGAAATATGAAGGTTGATGTTGGGGATATATTTAGGAGTGGTTTGAAACAACTTGCCATTGCCATTTATTTAAATAAGATGTATTTCGATAAACCCGTAGAATCGAAATCCATCATATCTACCGGTTTTGAGATATTAAGTTGATTTTGTTCTGTATATATAAGAAGTTGTTTGAAAAGACTTTGAATTGCCATTTAGATTAAATATGATGTATTTCGATAAAACCGTAGAATCGAAATCCATCTTATTTACCCGTTTTGAGATACTTCGTTGATATTAGAGATATATAGAAGCTGTTTGAAACAACTTTGGATTGCCATTTATTTTAAATATGATGTATTTCGATAAAACCGTAGAATAGAAATCTATCATATCTACCGGCTTTGAGATATAAAGGTTGATTTTTGTTCTGTATATATAAGAAGTTGTTTGAAACAACTTTGGATTGCCATTTAGATTAAATATGATGTATTTCGATAAAACCGTAGAATCGAAATCCATCTTATTTACTGGCTTTGAGATATAAAGGTTGATTTTTGTTCTGTATATATAAGAAGTTGTTTGAAACAACTTGCCATCGAGATTTATATTAAGTAAGACATATTTCGGTATTCCCGTATAATCGAAATTCATCTTATCGAATAAAAACTCCGATAATATTCAGTAATTACAATTATCTAATAACTAATGACAGAAGTAATTATAATCGGAAGCGGAATCGGAGGATTAAGTTGCGCGGCAGTCTTAGCACGTTATGGATTTAAAGTCGCCGTTTGCGAAAGTCATTCTATCCCTGGTGGTGCAGCACATTCATTTACATATAACGGATTTAAATTCGATTCAGGTCCTTCACTTTATTCAGGTTTATCTTACAGTCCTTCAAATAATCCCCTAAGACAGGTATTAGATGCAATTGGCGAAGATTGTGAATGGGCAAATTACGATACTTGGGGTTGTTTTCTTCCCGAAGGAGACTTTAACACTTCCGTAGGTGCGGAACAATTTTGTGAAATACTTTTAAAACTTAGGGGACAAAAAGCAGTAAATGAATGGCGGGAATTGCAAAGAGTAATGGCACCTTTAGCGAATGCTGCGATCGCCATACCTCCTATAGCATTACGTTTCGATTTGGGTGCGTTGCAAACTGCGGGTAAATTTGCACCTAGTTTAATAAAGCATTTTTTCAATGTTTCTAAATTAACGGGACCTTTTAGTTCGATTATGGATGGTGTGGTAACTGATTCTTTTATCCGTAATTGGTTGAACATGTTGTGTTTTCTGCTGTCAGGATTACCGGCAGATGGTACAAGTGCAGCGGAAGTAGCGTTTATGTTCGCTGATTGGTATCGTCCTGGTGTAATGTTGGATTATCCGGTAGGTGGTGCAGGGGCTTTAGTTGATGCTTTGGTGAGGGGATTAGAAAAACATGGTGGAAAGTTACTTTTAAGAAGTCATGTTGAAGAAATTATTGTAGAAAATAAACGCGCTGTAGGAGTTAAGTTACGTGGTGGCGAAGAAATTAGAGCCTCATACGCGGTAATTTCCAATGCTTCTGTGTGGGATACTTTAAAGTTAATTCCTTCTAAATCGCTACCGCAACAGTTTATCGAAAAACGGCAAGCAACTCCCGAATGCGAAAGTTTTATGCATCTGCATTTAGGAATTGATGCTCGTGATATCTCCGACGATTTGCAATGTCATTATATATTCGTCAAAGATTGGGAATTAGGAATTACTGCTCCTCAAAATTTAGTATTAATATCAATTCCCTCAGTAATAGAATCTTCTTTAGCGCCACCGGGAAAACATTCGATTCACGTTTACACTCCTGGAAATGAACCTTATGATTTATGGCAGGGAATGGATCGAAATAGCGAAGAGTATAGAAAGCAAAAAGAAACCCGTGCTGAAATAATGTGGGAAGCTTTGGAAAAAATTATTCCAGATATTCGTTCTCGTTGCGAAGTCACTTTAATTGGTACTCCCTTAACCCACGAACGTTATTTACGGCGTAATAGAGGTTCTTATGGCCCGGCAATTCGTGCTGGAAAAGCTTTATTTCCAGGTTCTAATACTCCTTTGAAGGGATTAATGTGTTGTGGTGATTCTACATTTCCTGGTATTGGTTTACCAGCAGTGGCAGCTTCTGGGATGATTGCTGCTAATACTCTTGTACCCGTTGAGAAGCATTTGGAGATGCTTGAGGAGTTAGAAATTAGGAATTAATAATCGATTTTTTCTTCTTCTCCTAATGCATAATAAAGCATTTTGGTCAATATCCAGTATCTACTTAGATAATTTTGAGTAGTACTTATCACGTATGAATTTACATTAATTAATGCTTTTTTGAAAGTTTATAAATATATTACTCGTTGTAGCATAGAGATAAAAGGGCAAAAATTAAGTTAATTACTAGATTATATTTAAAAATTTGATTCAAAATACTAAAAATAATTATAATGCTCCCCTAAGTATACAAAATCTATATTACAGCTAAACAGCTTGTAATCTCGTGAATAAATAAAAAAGATTTTCAATAAAAATGTTCAAGTAAAGTTGAGTAACGAGTTCGTAACGGAATATGAATACAAAAATTTTATCGGCAATCTAAAAATGATTAGTTTGATTTATGAGTCTTCAATTGAGGAAGTGATGAAGTTTGTAGAGACGAGATATATTCTGTCCCTATTAATTAGAAATTAAAAATCGTCAGGTTGCCAATTTTCACTTTCGGATGGAGAATCTTTGTAAAAACGAGCATCTCTTGGTACAAGAAGCCAACCCTCCATAAGCTATATGTTCTCCTTTTCGGCACAATTTTATGAAACTTTGCGGACAAGGGAATGGTACTTTGAGAGATACCCATAAAAATTTTTTTTAGGAGAAAAAAATATTATGGGAGTCCTTGATGACTATGGTTTGGCAGAAGTGTAAGTTCCGATCTTTTCTTGCTCAACTTCTTCCCTCTTGCTTTGCTGTAACTTGAGATCGATCAGTTGAACTTCCCCTCTGAATTGCAGAGATAGTAAAGCACAGTGATGAAGCACACTATAGGGGTGAGTGAAAATATGGATTTAAAAATGCTGCTTAAATAGGAGTGAAAAATTAATATAATGCAGTTATTATGAGCATCTCCCAATTTCTGAAGAAACCTAATAAGCAAAACCGTCTGCGTAAAAACGACTGGCGGTTATTTTTGCGCTTAATTCCTTACGCCTATAGTTATAAAAGACTTCTGGCGATTTCTATGCTACTACTGATACCCGTAGCAGTTGCTAACGCCATGCAACCCTTGATAATTGGACAAGTTATTTCATTGATTCGTAAAGAACCGAGTACCTACGATTTTTTGAAAAATAATCCAGAACAAGGATTATATATTCTGCAAATAAGTTTGTTAATCACCGTTGCAATTAGGCTTGTATTTACTGGCTTTCAAGGATTTTTAGTTCAAAAAGTAGGGCAAAAAATTACTGCCGACATCCGTAAAGATTTATTTACTCACGTAACTTCCTTAGCAGTACGCTTTTTCGATAAAACGCCGGTAGGTAAATTAATTACCCGATTAACATCCGATGTGGAAGTATTGGGAGATGTATTTTCGACAGGAGCCATAGGTATATTTTCTGATATATTTTCTACCCTGGTAATTCTCGGCTTCATGTTTTATGTCCAATGGCAACTAGCTTTATTGCTGCTTGGATTACTTTTCCCCGTATCGGCCTTAATCACTTACTTCCAACAACAGCTTCGTAAAGCAAATTATAAAGCTAGAGAAGAACTTTCCGCCCTTAATTCCCAGTTACAGGAAAATATTACAGGTATTAACGTAGTACAATTATTTCGCCGAGAAAAATTCAACTCCAAATTATTCGCACAAACAAACCAAAGTTACATCAAAGAAGTTGATGCAACCATTTTTCACGATTCAGCAGTTTCAGCAACCTTAGAATGGATTGCTTTAGTGGCGATCGCCGGTGTACTGTGGATGGGTGGCTGGTTGATTTTACAAGAACAATTAACAGTTGGGATATTATCAAGTTTTGTATTGTATGCTCAACGATTATTTGAACCCTTGCGGCAATTTGCAGAAAAGTTTACCATCATTCAAGCAGGTTTTACCGCCATCGAAAGAATCATCGATATTTTAGATGAACCCATAGAAATACGCGACACGGTAAATCCCAGGCGATCGCTCTACAATAACTTTGAATTTGGATATATTGATGAAATAATCGAAAATTTAGACAACGTCAATGATAATATAAACCAATCAAAACTAGGAGAAATCCGTTTTGAACAAGTTTGGTTTGCTTATAAAGATGATGATTATGTAATTGAAAATTTAGATTTTACTATCAATGCCGGTGAAAAAATTGCCTTAGTTGGTCCAACAGGTGCGGGGAAAAGTACCATCATTCGTTTATTATGTCGTCTTTACGAACCAACACGCGGACGTATTTTAATAGATGGTATAGATATTCGAGAAATACCCCAAGCTGAATTAAGGCGATATATGGCGATAATCTTACAAGAAGGATTTTTATTTGCCGGTGATGTCAAAAGTAATATTACATTAGGCGATAACTACACTTTTGAAGAAATCGAACAAGCTGTGCTCGCGACAAACGTTGAAAAATTTATTCAACAATTACCCCAGGGTTATAATACACAACTTCGAGAAAGAGGTACAAATATTTCTAGCGGTGAAAAACAACTTTTAGCCTTTGCACGTGCTGCAATACGCAACCCGCAAATTCTAGTATTAGACGAAGCAACCGCTAACTTAGATGTAGCCACAGAAGCATTAGTTCAACAAGCTTTAAATCAGCTTTTAAATCAACGTACTGCAATTATTATCGCTCACCGTTTATCCACTATTCGCAATGTTAATCGGATTTTTGTACTCAAACGCGGAAAATTAATCGAACAAGGTAGTCATGAAGAATTATTACAGCAAGGAGGATTATATGCTACTTTGCACAACTTACAAATGTTGAATCAATGAACAATTATCTATTTTTCTCTGTTAAATAATAGCGATTGGCACCACCAAATGCCCTTTATTTATCATAGAAATTTAATATAATGCTTTCCCAAGCTTTCAACTAATAAAATCAAATTCGTTGGCATAGAAATTATATTTTTTTCCAACTTTAGAGTGCAGATTTTTTTAGATAGTATGTTTTATCCCAAGCCGACGTAAGCGGAAAAGGTATAAGAAGTTTGAAAGTATGCTTCTTCAGTACATAGTGGAATCCTTCATTTTTATCAAATAATACTGAAGCTCTTGCTGTAAATAAATGATCTCCCTTAAAAAGAAAAGGTTTGAATAACATATTTTTTCACTATGTAAGAGTTCCCTATTTCCTTTTTTAGGATACTTAATACACCCATAGCAAAAACTATTGATCAGTTAATTATTTTTCAAGGGAATTAAACATATTCAATTTGAAATTAATATATCTAGTAAGCTGTTCGATAACTATATTTTTTATAGTCTGTGAATTAATTTTATCGTCTCTATTAATATTCCAATAAACAATTGCAACAGCTTCTTGAATACATGCTTCTAATTGTAGCAAATCGGAAGTAGTTAACTTTAAATTAGTTTGGTTACTCAAATTTTTATCATCGTTTATGCCCAAACTAGGTGGAGAAAAAACCTGGCCATTAGGCATTGTCGCACCGTACAAAATAGTATTTTTCAGCTTGACTGAGGAAATCACTGCTTGATAAAGATTAGCACGTTCCAAGTCGGAGTTTGTCAAATTTGTTCTTATCAACTTGGCTTTAATCAAAGATGCACTTTTTAAATTAGCATTTGTTAAATTTGCTTCAGTCAAATTAGTACCATGGAGCTTCGCACCATTTAAGCAAGCATCTGTTAAATCCGCTTGACTTAAATCCGTATTAATCAGCGTCGCTCCTCTTAAATTTGCTCCTCTTAAATTTGCTCCTTTGAGATTTGCTTCTCTTAAATCCGCTTCTCCTAAATCAGCCTCATTTAAATTCGCTTTGGCAAGTCTAACTTTAGACAATTTCGCGTTGAAAAAATCTACCTTAACTAAATCAGCATCCGCTAAAGTCGCAGCTTCCAGATTAATATGACAAAGTCTTGCACCTATTAGAGATAAAGAAGTTAACTCAACTTCACTAAAGTTTCTTAAGCCCGCTGCGTAGCTTTTTAACAATTCTTTAGCTTTCATGTGATAAGAAAAACCTAACTGTCAGATAAGCAAAGACAAACATTAAGAAAATATTAAATTAAAACTAATGCAATAGTCTACTTATTTAGATAATTTTTAATCAAACATCTATCTTAAGAGATATTTATAATATATATTTATTACAAAATATATATAAATCAGAGACAGTGAAGAAAAAATGAAGTATGTTATGGATCGCAATTTACCGCTAGTAGTGAGAAAAAAGAATTGTCTAAATAAAAAGGTAAATAAGTAGGTGGGAAAATTATCGTTATGGCGGGCACCCTGCCAAGGAAGTATTGAGTAGCGAGCACCCCCACAATGAGGGAGTCAAAATTCAAAATTCAAAAGTATTAAATCCCCTCGCTGCGAATGAAACTAGCACCTGCATTCTAGGTATAAAATGTGCAAGTTAGAAGTAGTGAGTATTCACGAAGGAAGAGGGAAGTTAGAAGTTGAACTCGGGTTTTAAAACGTGAGATTGAAATAAAGAATTAAATATTTATGGCGCTTTGCGTCTCTAAATATTATTCTTTTTTTAATGAGCGGATACCTCAGAACTAAAGTTTTTTAATACTCTTAACCAACTTCTATGTTCCTCCTAACTCCAACATATTTTGTAATGAGTGTCAATGATTAGGCAAGTTAAAAAAATTTGAGATATAAGATTCTGGCTTTAAAGCTGTGGAGAAAATTTTAGTTGAGAAATATCCAAAATTGATAAAAACCCGGCTTCTTCAAGAAACCAGGCTTTTCTATAAAAATTAACACTATAGTAATTGACTCGAATTACGTAGCATAGGGTGAAGGGTTGCCATAAGATTTTTTTTAGAACAAAAAAAATTCTTATGGGTGCCCGTGGTGCAGATGCCCTATGTAACGTAATTATTTGATAGGAGTCTTAACCTGACGTGCCAATTCTAAAAATGAATTCATATTTGCACCAGGACGACGACGAATATTATCATTCTTGGGTATAAGATATTTGGGTGCAAAGCTAGTTTCTTTTGGTTCTTCTTTAGCTTGAGTTTCAGTAGGTGATACAATATTCTCGGCTTGCTTCTTTACAGGAACAGCTTTAGCTTTGACACCTTTGGCTGTTTGAGCCAAATTAACATCAACTTCTTTAACTTTATTGCTTGCTACTTTTACTACTTTACTATCTTCAGCTTTTACTTTAACTGTGTCTGCTGATTTAGCCGGTGGTTTTGCTCCATTATTCGATTCTGTAGTGGAGCTAGAATTAGCTTTTGGCATTGCTTCATCTGGCTCTTCTTTTAACTGTAGAAAGAAATCGCCATTTTTTTTATTTCCACTAAAAATTCCAGAAATCAATTTCATAATCCTCTCCGATGAAGTTTTTGATCAGACTAAACGCACTTATTTCTTTTGTCTTTTATACCCGAATTTTGACCAAATTAATTAATTAATACGTCGTTTTGTAACAAATTATCAAAAATACTTGGTTTTCTTAGTCTCCATGCTTTTCAGCGATTTTAGACTCTCGGATAGTGAAAGTATCGCCGCTCGTATTAGCCCCACTAACTACAAAGGCTCAATCGCTTATATCTCAAGAGATTGAAGCCTCTCAACAGTTCATCTCAATTATTAAATTTTCTTGTAACCTAGAGCAAGAATGTGAAAGCGTATTTAACAAAAGTTAATAATCTGTGGAGAGAGGGGAAAGAAAAACTATAAAAGTAGGTGTGTGGAAAAAAATTATCTTTATGACAAGGGAATAGTTAGTAGTGAGTGCCCCATCGGTGGAAGTCATATCAATTTTGGATTTTGGATTTATGATTTTAGATTGTCCCCATAAATAAATTTAGGGGCCCCTTGGATTTTAGATTATTTCCATAGTTGAAACGCCGGGGTCCCTCAACCATTTATAATCCAAAATCCTGTTGGGTAAAATCTAAAATTTTTTTGGTCAAGATTCAAAAGTACTAAATGTCCCTCCCAAAAATGGAAGAAACACATTTAGAGGATTTTGATTAAAAGCTTTACTATATAAGGGTTTAAAAATGTGTTTATTAGAATTAGGAATAAGTAAAATTAAGCTAAATTACATTCACTTACTCCTAATATCTAGCTATCTAAATCCAACTCCCTTTAGGGATGGGAAACTCAAAAAGTTTGCTTAATGTATGCTTAGCTATTAAAACTCCATTCCTCCTAACATCTACCAAATAAATTCAAGAAAATTCAACCTATTAGATAAATCAGATGAATCAGCAGCGAAATCCGGTATTGTTAGTTCATGGTATTTGGGATACTAGTAAAGTGTTCTGTAAAATGATTCCTTTCCTTTCAGAAGGTGGCTCGAAGGTTTACGATTTAGATTTAAAGCCTAATGACGGAACTAAGGGTTTAGATGATTTAGCGCAGCAGATAGTGGATAAAGTTGATGCTACTTTTGCACCGGAACAACCTTTTGATTTACTAGGTTTTAGTATGGGGGGGATTGTCACCCGTTATTATGTACAGAGACTGGGTGGAATTAACCGCGTGCAGCGATTTATTACTCTTAGTGCACCAAGTCACGGAACATTGATAGCTTACTTCCATCAAGGGCTTGGTTGCGTGCAAATGCGTCCACAGAGTGATTTTCTCAGAGATTTAAACAGTGATGCGGCAATGTTGTCGCAAATAGATTTTACTTCGATTTGGACACCATTAGACATGATGATTGTCCCGGCAGATAGTTCTAGAATGCCCATAGGAGATAACATTGTGGTGCCAGTGTTGATACATGCTTGGATGCTAACCGACAAAAAAAGTTTAACAGCGATCGCCAATGCGTTATCAGCACCAATTAAGTGCGATCGCCAATCTGAGTAAATTCAGCATTGCCAAAAATGGCTTCTGGATAACGGTAATATTTGTACTCCATTAAGTTGTAGAATGGATCTTCTAAGAAGAAAGTGCGATGTTCGAGAGCAGAACCGACAAAACGGTTTTTAGTTTGTTCGCGGAAAGGTAAATTGCGCTGTTGTGCTTTTGTTAATAAATCTTCCCAATCAGCTTCGTTCGTAAAAACTAATCCGAAATGTCTCGGATAAATCCCGCGTTGGGGAGTTATTGGTTCCTTTGTAACATGTGCGACTAATTGATGTCCGTAGAGATTGAGAATTAAAGCATTACGGTTTTCTCTACCGGGGGTGCATCCTAAAGCATCGACATAATATGCTTTTGTTTGAGGAATATCGGTTACGGGGAATGCTAGGTGAAAGATAACTTTTGATATGGGCATTTATCAATTATCAATTATCAATGATCAATGATCAATGATCAATGATCAATGATCAATTATCAAGTACCCATCAAGGGGAAATCGAGAGACCAAAGTTTGTGGAAAATATTTTTTTGCAATCGGGCTGTACAGGGGATTTGTATCAATTTTAATATGAAGATCAGTTAAGAAGATTGAGTTAGTAATTATAAATTATCTAGTACAGTAGATTGGTGAAACATGAAAGAAGATAATAAGTATTATTTTTCCTAGCTTTGAGGTTTTACGAATGGTTGGTTTATTTTAGCCGCGCTGTACTAGTACCGCTTCGCGGAAGTAAGAAGTAAAAAGTAAGAAGTAAAAAGTAAGATTTTCTAGGCTTTTCAGCCATTTTTAATGGTTGCCTTATTTAAGCCGTGGTGTACTAGTTAATCTAATAGCAATATTTTTTAATTTTCGACAAAAAAATAAACTTCCTCTACTAAAATATCCGCAAATCGTATAAAAAATACAGTACAAGTAGGAACCCCTAACTGTATATTATTTTGATAATTGATAATTGATAATTGATAATTGATTTAAGTATGTTTGGAAACCATTTAATTGTTGGTGTTTCTGGTACTGGATTAACTGATGAAGATAAAAGGATACTTAGTAAATTAAAACCGGTGGGGGTTTGTTTTTTTGCGAAGAATTTTCGTGATGGCCAACCTTATGAAGTGTGGTTACAAAGTTTTAAAGAATTAAGTCAAGAAATAAGGGAATGTACTGAACGCAAATCGATGTTTATTTCCATCGATCATGAAGGAGGAAGAGTTATTCGCACACCTTTACCAATTACGCGATTTCCCTATAGTTATGTGTGTCGTCAACGAGCGAAAGAAGTGGCGATCGCCATGGCGACAGAACTAAAATCCTTGGGAATTAACGTTTCTTGGGCACCGGTTGCGGATATTTTTTCTAACCCTAATAATCCGATAATTGGTCCTCGTGCTTTCGATATAACGCCGGAAAAAGCAGCCGAATATGCTCGGGAATACTTCCTCGGACTTCAAGAATCGGGAATTATCGCTTGTGCTAAACATTTCCCCGGACACGGAGATACTAGTACTGATTCTCACTTAGCATTGCCAGTATTGAATTTAACTGAAGAGGAATTACAAAAGCGAGAATTAATACCGTTTAAAACCTTAATTGCCGAGAAAATACCTTTAATTATGACAGCTCATATTGTCTTTCCTCATATAGGAGGAGACAAACCCGCAACATTTTGCAAACCAATTTTGAATAATATACTTCGAGATCAACTTGGTTTTCAAGGAGTTGTGGTATCGGATGATTTAGATATGAAAGCCGTTGCGGATATGTATAGTAAGAGTGGTACGGTAGCTCAAACATTAAATGCCGGTTGTGATGTATTTTTAATGTGTGGGAATCTACCTTCATCATCTACCGAAAGGATTGAGTTTATTGCTGAAGATTTTGAAAATTCTTTAGAAAATGGAAGTCTTGATGAATCTGTGGTGGAAGCTGCTAATAATAGGATTGAGAAGTTGTTGAAGGAAACGCCGCAATATTCTGTGGAGATGTTGGATCGAAATATTTTATTAAAACATGGAGAATTGGCGATCGCATGTAGTTACGCTCGTTAGATTGTGAGATAGCTCACACCGATGATCGGTGTGGCTAAATTTACAAAGCCTACCTGCATAGGCTGTATAATTTAAATTCTGAGCTATTTTCCGGCATTATCAACATTTAAGGTTGTTAGTTTCTATATTCTGTAATTTTTCGATAATTTGACGTAGTTTACCAGGATCAATTTTTGATCCAATTGTTGAATTTTTTGTAATCCTGATGATTTAATTTATGATTCATCATAATTGTGATTTTTATCTACTTTGCCTTCGCTTCCTATTGAGTGAAGGATTTTTTTATAATCCAAAATACAATCATCCTCTAAATCTGAAATATTCTTAAATACCTCCTCCATATCTGTAATAAAACTATCGTAAGAATAATAACAATCATCAAAATATCTAAATCTTAAACATGTTATTAACCATCCTGGCGGATTCTCGATTTTAGACGATTTACTTCGGTGTTTATATAGTTCTAAACTCTCTCCAATTTCTTCAAGGGAATATTGGTATAATTCATCAGTTGTAGCTTTATTTGGGTTGAAAATAATACCGTATTTTGCACAAAGTCTAATTATCAAAAGCCGTCGTTTTTGTTCTTGAATATCGACGGGTTGTTTACTACTGGACTCAGTACCCAATGAATCCGTAGAGGTAATGTTAATAGAAGAATTGCTGCTGCTGCTAATACCTATTTCGGAATTACAATCATTTGAGGTGGTTTTTTTGGGAGAAACTTGATGATAATGTGAGTTTTTCTCGGCAGGTTTTTTGGGGATTACAGCGTCTGGATGTCTTAGCTCTATACGGTAAGTATTATGACCGAAATCTTTGTTAATGTGGATTATTCGGAGGAATACTAGTTTATTGAATTGCTTTCTTACCCATCCAAAGTCATGGGATACTCCTCGTTGTTTCTTTACATATTGTTGAAATTCTTTAATTGTAAATTCTATTTTTTCATCGAAAACTTTTGGAAGTGTTAGCAACCACCTCCAAAGGTGTTCGGCTACAGCTCCTATTCTAAATTTTAAGGCGAATTTTAGATGCTTGTCTGTCCAGCGAGATGCGTTTTGTTTGACACTCCCCTTCCATTTATGGATGGGGATTCTAGCTTCACTGACGTTTCTTGCTTTGGCAGGTCTTACGACCAACTAAAGTAGAGGATACATCTCCACTATCGTTACTTCCCGGATGCCCTCCGGTAGCCTTAGCGAGGCTTCGGATTACTTTGGCAGCATTGATATCACGTTGTTCGGTGTGTCCGCAGTTAGAACAAGAATGTGTCCGAGTGCTTAAACTCTTTTGAGTTCTAACACCGCAATTACTACATTGTTGAGATGTATAGTGTGGTGGAACTGCGATTATTTCACGACCAAACTTACTGCCAAAATATTCGAGCCACTGGCGGAAAAGATACCAAGACGCATCAACAATACTCTTGGCTAGCTTATGGTTTCTTACCAAGCCGCTTACATTTAAGTCTTCCAAAACGACCATAGCGTTAGCTAGGCACAAGTTACGCGCAAGTCTCTTTGCGTGTTCATTCCTTTGTCTTGTTACTCTTAGATGCTTGCGGGCATAAACACCACGCGCTTTTCTCCTACCAGACGACCCCTTCTTTTTTTTATATATCTTACGTTGAGAACGTTTTATATCTTTTTCTGCTTTACGTAAAAACCTTGGATTCTCTTCATGATTGCCGTTGCTATCTGAATAAAAGTATTGCAACCCAACATCAATACCAACTTCATTATTGGTTTGAGGTGCGGTTACAGTATTATCAACTTTGACGCAAAACTGGACATAAAAACCATCAGCACGTTTAACTATACGCACTCGTTTTATCAGTTTTTCATCAAACGTGTGGATGTCCCACTTTCCTAAAAGTTTTAACTCTCCAATACCTTTTTTATCGGTAAAAGTTATACGTCTTTTAGTTGAGTGTAATTTCCAACCAGATTGTTTGTATTCAACTGAACGGCTATGTTTTTTGAATTTTGGATACCCCTTTTTACCAGGCTTACCCTTCTTACAATTATCAAAGAAACGATTAATAGCACGTTCTACGTTTTCTACAGATGCGCTTGCTAGCATGACTATTCAAGTCTTTTACAAACTTAAATTCATCTCTTATCTGAGTGTTGTAACGATAAAGCTCTTTTTTACCAACACTGCGATTATCCATCCAGTAACGCAACACCTTGTTACGTACAAACTGTGATGTCCGAATAGCTTCGTTTATCGCTGTTTTCTGAGTTTTGTTGATTACTGCTTTATATTCCATTACAAGCACTCTTTCATCACCTCCTTGTTATTTTGCTTGCTTCTATATATTATATACGTATAAGCTATATAATGACAACTAAAATAATGAATAAGTTCAAATCAAATAGAAATATTGTTTACTCTTGCAAATATCACGTTGTTTGGTGTCCTAAGTATCGCCGTCCCGTAATAGTTAATGAAGTAGAAAAACGACTTAAAGAGTTGTTGTTTGAGATTGCAGAAAAAATTCAAGTAGAAATAATCGAGCTTGAAACGATGTCCGACCATGTTCATGTTTTATTTGAGTGTGACCCACAATTCGGAGTACACAAAGTAGTTAAAAGGTTTAAGGGAGCTACCAGCAGGCATTTAAGACAAGAATTTCCACATTTGAAGAGTCGTATTCCAACTTTGTGGACTAACTCTTACTTTGTTTCTACTGTCGGCGGCGCTCCATTGGAAGTTATAAAACAATATGTTGCCAACCAAAAAGAAGTTTGACGGACAATAAATTGTCCTACGGGCTAACCCCATAATTAGAAATTAGGGGCTTGCGCCCTATGATTTCCGGTCATTATTAAAGCAGTATTTTTTTGAACTAAAAGCCATTTAGTTGCTGTTATTTTCAATTAGTTAGCAACTTGTTGGTTCTTTTTTTTTGCAAATAAAAACCGAGCTACATATAAGTAACTCGGTTTATTCTGAGTCTTCCTGAAAAAACTCATCTGATATTTGCTGAAGTTCTGCTAGCTGCTGCTTTAAATCGGCCACCCTTTCTTCTGACTCTTTGATTTGTTGCTGAGTGTTCAAGATCAGCCGATCTAGTATTCCCCCAATATTTGCTTGTCCCCATGAGTTAATGAAATTTCGCCACGACCAATCATTTCGATCATCTGGGACCGACTTACTCCCAATTTCCGGGCTTGATTGTCCAACCCTTCGACACTGCTCTGAGTTAATCCCACGCTTACTTGTTTCTTTATCTCTCCGTGCATACGGTGCTTTGACTTCGGTGACTTCGACATTATCTACAACCATTATTCTCTTCCTATATAAGATAGCAGTACTTTATATAAATTATATTATATAAGATACTAGGCAAAACCCAACATCTTGTATAAGATAATGAAGTAGAAAAAAATAACACCCCCCACAGGTGGAACTAGCAATTGCTCACTAACTAGAACTAGGAGAATGACTCAAATGTATAAACACAAGGAAATACCACGAAGAACTAACCGCCTTCCATTCACAAGAAAAAGAAGCAAAACTTTATTTGAGGGAGCTATAACGAAAATTTTGACGAATACCCAGATAAACGATTTTTGAACTATTAGTCAATCCACCAGATAAACCACTTATCTGTCTTATTTACTTCAAATGCAAATGAAAAATAATTCCTATCGCTCCACATTGTCACCGTGGGCAATTTACCGCTGGATAAGCCCGACTTGCTCGAAGTGTATCGGGAGATTCCGCAAGCGTGGAGATGCCGAGGAACATCTCCGAATATTGCGGCAAACGACTCCATCTTGCCGGATGGAAATCGTATTTGA
>JBCCSG010000135.1:0-17132 GCA_039200565.1 Cyanobacteria bacterium P01_D01_bin.50
AACGCAAAGATTTTGCTGACTTTACATTCTATTACGTAGTTAGATTTATTTGTGCGGACTTGCTTATCTTGTGAAAAAATAGCGGCTTTTCTTGGAGGTACCCTGGAGACGCTCCGCCCTTGCAATACACTAAAAAATCTCACCCCTTCCCCTCTCAAAAGAATGCCACACAGAAGTGATAGTTTGGGATGAGATTCACGATATATTGTAGACAAGTGAAATCTCTATATTCAGTTATTTGGGATTGCAATATGCCTTGTTAAACTACTCTCGTCACGCTCTAAGATTACCGAAAAATTGTAAGTACCTTTGAGGAAGGGAAACCAGTATTATGTTGGCTAACACGAATCGTATTGCTTCGCAACGCTTCGCGAACAACTCAACCTACTTTATAGGTAATCATAAAGCCGGAAAGGGAGTAAGATTATATTCATTTCTATTTCTCAGATGGTTTGGGATTTTAGCATAATCCTTGGTTTCGACTTTAGTTACCTTGTTCGGGACTAAACTTAAAGTATCATTAGATACTGATATATTGTTCTTGTCAACCGTTTAATTAACAATTTTAGAAATAATTTTAATGTAGTAAATTAATTAAAATTTTGCTTGAATTTTGGATGTAGCTATAATTTGTTTGGTGTTAAATATTAAATACGGTCCTCATATAGACTAAAAATAAGTTAGTCGATATTTAAGTGGTTGTATTCTTTTAGGAGTGAACGTGAATACCATTTTTCTTCGTAAAAGCTTTTTTTCGCTTAGTTTGGCAACTATTACATTATTAAGTGGTGGATTGTCTGTTTCTGCTCAAACAGAAAAGGAAATAACCAATCACCAGTTAATTGCGCCATCAAAAATCCAAGATTCTTATGAAAATGAAAGTGCTGGGGTAGAAAATTTTAATCCCGGTTTTTCTGATCAAACTTCAGGAAAATCAAGTCCATTGGTTAATCCAGAATCAGTAGTATCTGATACATTTTCTCAGTCATCTCAAAATATTGCGCCCATTCCTGGAACAACAGGGACTTCATCGGCGGCACTTACTAGTCAAGGCTTTCCATTAGAAATTTTTTCTTCTAAAAAATTTCTAATGGGTGTCCGTGAATATCCATCTTTGGATACTCAGTATCCACAAGCAAATTTTAAACCATCTATTTCTTCAGATATAGCCCAAGCGGATATTGATTTCGGTGATTCAAACGGTGGCGGTTCTAACTATATTGGTGTTGCAGGAAACATCGGTTTGAATGGTGAGTCTGCTTTAGGCGATGGTAACTTCATGGTTATTAGTAAAGTGGGGCTAACAGATATTCTATCGCTACGCCCTTCTGTGGTACTTGGGGATGAAACCGTGATTTTGGTACCCGTAACCTATGACTTTTCTTTGGATACTTCAGATCCTTTCCGCGAAGCATTACCTTTTAAACCCTATGTTGGAGCTGGTTTAGCTTTAGACACTGGCGATGATTCAGAACTGAGTTTCTTAGTTTCTGGTGGGCTAGATGTACCTTTAACTAACAAATTAACTGCTACGGCGGCTGTTAATGCAGCATTTTTCGACGAAACAGATATTGGCCTTTCTGTGGGAGTTGGTTATAACTTCAATGGATTTTAAGATTCTTACCCACGAATAAAATGTGCCGCCGTCGGTATCGCCGAATCTGAGGCGATACCGCCTTCATATCTCTCTATGAAGGGTGATGGGTTATAAAACGGCGAAGTTTATAAGCTGTCGTGCATAAAAAATGCACAACAGCAAGGCAAAAGGGATAAGAGTTTTAGCTTTTACATAATATTTCTAAATATATAGGAATCCTACTTGAAAATTGAAACGCTTATTGGTACACCTTAATCTTCTAAAATCCCTTTGCCTTTTGCCTCTTGCCTGCCTACAGGAATAATTATGGCTTCGCCACGCTGCGCCTTCCAAAAATCAAACCGGATTCCTATACTACTTTTATGCCTAGCAGTTTATTCTAATCTGCAAAAATCTTAGATCGACCATAAAAATAATAGTGCGTTCAAACGAAAGTTTAAATGCACTATCAGTTTTATTGACTTGATGACGGAAATCAGTTTTACAAGACCTTGTTCAAATTAAATAACGGAGAGAGAGGGATTCGAACCCTCGATGGGATCTAAACCCCATAACTCCTTAGCAGGGAGCCGCTTTCAACCACTCAGCCATCTCTCCTAATCCAACAGGTTTATATAATAGCAGATGACAAAGAACAAGTCAATATCCAAATTAAAAAAATTGCATACACACCAGGATAAAACGTTATATCCTAGTGCGGTTATGTATTTTTATACCTAAGACATTTGCGCTCGCAGCCAAGCGAAAGGTATAATAGCAATTTTTTTCCATTGTGGTACGTAGGCGCGTTGACTAAACACATCATAGTCATTGCGCTCAATAACGCTCAAAATGCGACTGTAGTGCATTAAAGCCGCCCACACTGGCAAACGAGCATCGGGAGATAGGTAACTAATACCTTTCTCTGCCTGGGCATAAAATTGCCGCGCTCGTTTAATTTGACATTTCATTATCGAACGCCAACGGTTATCAATTACTCCTTTAAGTAAATCTTTCTCGGTGTAATTGAATCGCGCCAAGTCTTCAGTGGGAATATAAATTCGCCCTCGTTGGGCATCCTCACCAACATCACGAAGAATGTTGGTAAGTTGACAGGCTATTCCCAAAGCTACTGCTTCATTTATCGGAATATACGGCTGTTTATAACGGTTCCAAGGAGCATTATTTTGCTCCAAGTCTACTCCCATGACTGCCGTTGACATTAAACCGACAGTACTGGCTACGCGGTAACAGTAAAGATACAAATCGTCAAAAGTGTCGTAACTACTGCGGTACAAATCCATGCGCTGTCCGGAAATCATATCCCGAAAGGGTTGAATATCAATTGGATAGCGCAAGAGGGCATCCGCAAGGGCTACCTCAACATTTTCTTGGGGTTGTTGAGCAAAGATTGATTCGAGCTGCTTTTCCCATAAATCTAGGGTTTCGGGATTAGTCATAGCAGCTGCGGGACCGTCTACCAATTCATCAGTACGACGACACCAGGCGTAAATAGCCCAAATTGCCCGTCGTTTTTGGGGATTCATCAACAAAGTGCCCAAATAAAAAGTTTTGGAATGCTTTGCCGTGATTTTCTGACAAATTTGGTAGGACTCATCCACAGAGACCGACGTTTTCATGCATGGGGGGGATTCAGGCAGTTGCAGCATTCGTTGCAGGCTTGATGGAAGGCATTTGCACGCTGGAAGAATTTTTTACTGAAAATGATTTATTAACATCGCGAGCTGTTAGTTTACCAGAAAGTACTGCTCCTTCCATACTTCCTAAAAATGGTTGCATGGTGTAACTTCCACTCAAGAAAAAATTCGAGATGGGAGTCACTTGTGAAGGACGGTATTCCTGACGACCTGGAATCGCTTGGTAAACCGAACGGGGTGTTTTCACCACATGATGTTTCAGTAAATTTGCTGGATTTTTTGAGCCGAAGTGCTGAGGAAAAAGTTTAGACAATTCGGCTAGAGTTGCTTGCAATATTTCTGCATCGGATTTATTTATCCAATCTTGAGCTGGTGCAAGAACTAATTCCAGCATAGAACGGTTTGAGTCACTATATTCGCGACAAGTATTGCTCATATCAGCATAAACGCTGAGTAATGGCGATCGCGAAAATAATAATTGGTCAATATCTGTAAGTTTACGGTCGAACCATAATTGTATGTTAATTACCGGCACTCCTTCTAATCCATCCAGTTTTTGGAAACATTCTATATCCTTCCAAGGTTCTGGAAGCATCACTTTTATGACATCAACCGGCATTGCCGAAACATAAGCATCGGCAGTTTCAATATAATCCTCTGCTCCATTCAACCCACGCATCAAAAATCCTTTGACGCTACCGTCTGGGTTAAGCAAAATTTCTTTCAAAGGCGCGTTTAACTTCACTTCTCCACCACCAGAAGAAATGTAGTCTACCAGTGGTTGACAAAGACGCTCTGTAGGAGAACCATCTAAAAAAGCCATCTTCGAGCCATCTTTTTGCTTCAGAAAGCGATTGAGAGCAGTCAAGAGTACTACCGCTGATATTTCGTCGGGATTAATAAAATTTAACGATTTTGAAGCAGCAATAAAAATATCTTGCTGTACTTCGTCGCTTACTCCCTGAAGCTTAAGCCATTCAGAAAAAGTATATTTATCTGTCTCCTCAACATATTTTTGACCCCGGAGCATAGCCGGAACTAATCCTTTTGCTAATTCAATTTTTTCTCCCCAGGTCAACATATCGTTATTTCTGAGAATTGCCACAATGCCATTGAGCGGTGCTGGCAAATTCGGAAAATCAAAACGGCTGTAAGGACCGGGTTTTTCGGGCTGATTGAAGATCATCGTGTGTTTTTTCCACTGCAAACGGTCTTCAATACCGAGTTCTTTGAGTAACTGCAACATATTGGGATAAGCCCCAAAAAATACGTGCAGTCCGGTTTCATACCAGTCGCCATCAGAATCTTTCCATGCTGCGACTAAACCACCTAATACGTCTCGGCTTTCCAAAACTACGGGAGTATGCCCCTCGTCAATGAGATATTTTGCACAGGAAAGCCCTGCCAAGCCTGCTCCAGCGATAGCTACTCGCATTTACCAAATCTTATTGAATATTTTCAGCATTTTGCCGTTTTCATTATACTTTGCATTCTGTTACATTTTGCATTTGTCATCTCATGGTTTTTCCAAAAATTTGCTGCGTAATAATGCTTATTGACTTTTTGTCAGTTCCAGTTAATCTAACGCTGAGTCTCAATCTGTCAAAATTCGGCAGCCTAAGCTATCTGTAGGAACTCTGGGCTTTTTTCCGTACTGCTATTCATCTGAAAATGCATTTAAACATATTAATTAGTAATAAGGCTGTCAGATTTTCTGGTTTTTAATAAAACACTAAGCTTGATGGTTAAATATTTTCAATAAAGAAATTCATCTACAATCTGGAACACAAAAACTGTAGATTTCAAGTCATTTATTTCATACATTGAGGCTTCAGAATGCCGCCGTAGAGTACCTTAAAGCAATTATTTTCGTGACTCATTCCTACTTGAAATTTCGATGTTTAATACTTATTTAATCGGTTAAGCAATACAGTAAATTTGTTACATGCTAATTATTTTTATTGAGATTAACTTGCTGTAAATTTAAATTATTTCTCTGTTATTGCATAAAAAGATACATTAATGCATAAAAAAAATAAATCTAAAATCAATAATTACTTAAAAAATTATATAAAATTTGTATTAATATCGCTTTATTGTCAAAACATGGTAGCTAATAAAAATGGGTATCGTGAAAAAAAATGCCTCTAGCTAAAGACGTATTGTCTTGTATTTAGAAAGAATATATATTAAAAAATCTGTTGTTTAAAAAACAATTAAAAAAAGGCTAATTTCTAAGAGATACATTTTAAAACCTTTGTTCAGTAGTGATTTGAGTTTTTTATCAAAGTGTATTTCTTTAATATTTTGCTAGCTAGGAAGCCGCTAGTCGGAGTCTTTTATCTTGCGCATCGGTATATTGATTAAGCTCGCGAGGCCAATACTAATGTCAAGGTTCTCGATCCATTTGTAAAAAGCTAATACAACTTTTGTAGCTTTTTTGGGTTTTCACATAGCTTTATCTGGATTTATACTGAAAACTGCAAAATTACGAGTGTCCGACAGGCGTGTTTGTTGCTCCCGAAACGAATGAAAGAAACACATCACTATTGTTCCCTATTCCCGGTGTTTCTTGAGGACCGATGCTTTTCGACAGTGCAGTAATTTTTGATTAATTGAAACTATGCTATTTCACGGACTATTTTGGGCTGCATCCTGGATTGGTTCTCCTTTCTTGTTGTCTGAAAGCTTGCCATCAAGTATTCAGAAGGATGTTTCTACCACAAAAATATCTTTTAATTCAGGCAGATTAATCAGTCAAAGTGATTCATTGTTTCTACAGCCAAAACATCAAATAACCCCTCTTAGTACGGTATTTCTTCCAAAATTATTGAACATAGATTTGGGAAAGGGGCAGCTAAAATCAAGCGCTTCTAAGTCGCCAGTAACTTCATCAAGGGTAAAAAAACAGACTCCAACTAGATTTTGCTCCGCTATCAAAGAAATCTCCACGACTCAGGATTCTGTTAAAAAACCAAGAGTCTTAGTCTCTACTCAGTTGATACAACCGAAATCTCAGACAAAAGAAAAAGAATTTGTTCCAAAGAAAATTTTGCGATCGCTGCTAAATTTTTTCAAATTCTCTAACTCCATTCAGCAGATAAAACCTTCTAATTCAATACCTGTCACCCTCGTACGCAGAGAAATCAATAAATACGAAGTGTGGGTAAAGAATCGTTTAATTGCTCGCTTACCATCAAAGCAGCAAGCAAGTTTAATGCAAAGACGTTTGACTAGTTTGCTGAAAATACCTAACTTAGAAGCATCTAAGTTAAAACCTGCTTTTGTTGATGGGACTCCAGCCCTGATTTTGGGAAATCAATTTATACTCGCCATTTCAGAAGAGGTTTCTCAAAAACTCAAGCGTAGTGGAGATTTATTAGCTATTGAATGGACTAATAATTTACGTCTAGCACTAAAAACAAGCCCATTGTCCCTTGTAGAAGCTCAAGCCCAAATGTATGGATTAACACCTTCAATTAAGGTAATGTCTGGTTTAGCTTCGTGGTATGGTCCTTATTTTCACGGACGCTTAACTGCTAACGGTGAGAGATTTAACCAAAATGAACTTACAGTTGCTCACAAAAGCTTACCTTTCAACACTTATTTACAAGTGAGTAACGTCAAAACCCAGAAGTCTGTTATTGTAAGAGTGAATGATCGCGGCCCTTATATTCCACCGAGAAGTTTGGATTTATCTCTAGTCGCTGCTCGCTGTATTGGAGGTGAAGTAGCTGGAGTTATACCTTACAAAGCGGTAATTATGAACAAAAGTCAAACTGAGATGACTTTGAGGAATCCTAACTTTGTGACAACAAATCAGAAACCTTCGAGAAAACTCGGAACTATTTCAGAGCTATAACCAGCGTGGATAATCAGCTTTTCTTAGTTCGGCTTTAGCACTTAGAGACGTAGCATTGCTATGTCTCTAACTAAGTGATCGATCAACTTACATCAGTTGTTTATTGTAAATCAATTCAAAACTTGAAGAGCAGAAATATCTCTGTAATCGTTTTGCATTCCATAATCAGCTGTCGCAAATTCAATTTGTAATAAAAGACGATCTTTATGAGTGGGAGTAAGTCCTTTATGAAAGCATAGAGGATCTTCCACGAATCCGAAACCTGCTTCACCACAAATAGTTACAAGAGATTCCTCACCATAGTAATCAATAATATCTTTATCTGTTTCTCTTTTGCGTAGCAATACATGAGAAAACTTCTTATTTTTATGACTGCCGCGAATACAGATATGAGGACCACTTTTTTCATCTACATCAGTTAAATAAAAGAAAAATTTTAAGAATTTATAATCATCCAAATCATAGTGGAACATTTGTGCAGTTTGTCTACGTTCCCAATCTGAAGATTCTCCTGCAAAACTCCACCAAAGTTGATTTCCTTGATGTATGGGTTCTTGTTCTAAATATCGAGCCGCTATCGCTAATAACTGCGAATCGTTTTGTAATTTATAAATAGCAGGACAAAGTTGTGCAGTATTAAAGTAACAACCAACTTTAATGTCTTTTACAGCTTGAATTTCTGCTTGTTTTTTTTGATGATAATAAAATCCTAAATTTGATTTCCGATTACCGTAACAAGGATTTGATCTAGCAAACTCAAGAATTTCTTGAACTAGTTCTTTACCGAGCTTTAAACCAGAATAAAAACCTTCTGTTTTAAGCTGTGTAACAGCTTGATCTATATCAATTTTATTAAAAACAGAATCTCCACCTGTAAAAGATGATTTATATGACTTTATCGAACTATGAGATAAATATCTCATTACAGTTCTTCCAGATTGAAATCTACTCATCTTACGCATCAACAGCCATTTAGGATTTTTTGTCAAACCTTTATAATTCTCATAACAATGGTCGTATATTTGCGACCACATTGTTGAGAAATTGATTAACTTAGCAGTCATAATCTTTTTTCACTCGAGTTTTACAAAATTTTAGTAAAATGCTGTTTTTAGCCTCAGTAGATTCCCTAATATTTTTATATCAAATTTAGTAATTAATATATCAATATTTTAATATTTCAAAGTTAATAATGCTACTAAAGTGTTGAATATTTATGATTTCTTTGTATCTATTGTTTTTTTCTTGAAAAGCCTGTAAAGAATTTTTAGATAAATATATAGATACTTAATATTTCGTAATCATTGAGAATAATAAATTAATGCTCAGTAATCTCTTTGAGATTACTGAGCAAATATAAGAACTATATTTTGTGAAATAAATATACAGCAGAATTGAAGGGCAGTAACAATATAGCACTATTTATTTTGTACGCCAGTGGTAATACGGTATTAAAAACAGTTTAGATTTGGGATTTTTTTTCGACTGCTAGAGATCCAAGTCTACTTAAGGAGCAAACAACTATATTTTCCTATTACTACTGAGATTCAGAGACTTTTCAGCACAAAGATAAAGAATTGCTGAGCCGGAATTAGTAATTACCACATTTACGACTCAGCAATTTTAGTAAATTAATTGGTTATCTCAGGCTTTGGATACTGAGTATAGGATATTAGGTATTAGAAAGACGATATTCTCACAAGAAGAATCCTCGGTGGATGACGCTACAAAGCGTATAAATTAGAAAGATGACGGGTTGCGTAAGTCCGATGTTTTTGGACATCTCTAAAAATCCACCTCAAAACCAAAATTTATGCCAAAGCTGGTACGGGAACCTCAATATGTTGATATAAAGGGAAACTCTCACACAAAGAAGCCACCCGTCGCCGACAATCTTCAGCAACTGTTTCTGAATCGGGATTTAGCAAACAGTCGGCAATGATATTACCAATTTCGGTAAATTCTGCGACCCCCATACCTCGCGTAGTCATGGCAGGAGTTCCCAATCTCAAACCACTGGTGACAAAGGGCGATTCTGGATCGAAGGGAACGGTATTTTTGTTAGCAGTGATATTTACACTACTAACTAGTTGGTCTGCTTTCTTACCCGTCATGCCAATACACCGTAAATCTACGAGCATGAGATGATTTTCTGTCCCATTGGAGACAATTTTTAAGCCTCTACTTTGTAATTGATTGGCTAAAGCCTTAGCATTTTCAATTACAGCAGCAGAATAATCTTTAAATTCTGGCTTGAGAGCTTCCCCAAAGGCTACTGCTTTAGCGGCAATAACATGTTCTAAAGGACCACCTTGGGTACCAGGAAAAACTGATTTATCAAATTTTTTCCCCATGTCAGCATCACGAGTCAAAATTAAACCACCCCTCGGGCCCCTTAAAGTTTTATGGGTAGTTGTAGTTACCACATCGCAGTAAGGAACCGGATTCGGATGAAGCCCTGAGGCGACTAAACCGGCGATATGAGCAATATCCGCCAACAAGTAAGCGCCAACTTCATCAGCGATACTGCGGAATTTTTCAAAATTAATCGTGCGAGGATAAGCCGAATATCCACAAATCAAGAGCTTTGGACGCTCCCTTAGCGCCTGCTCGCGGATTTGTTCGTAGTCTAGTTGTTCTGTTTCTTGACTAACGCCATAATGACAAACCTCAAACCACTTACCGGAAACATTTACAGGTGAACCGTGGGTAAGGTGTCCGCCGTGAGACAAATCCATCCCCATAATTTTATCGCCCGGTTCCAATAGCGTTAGGAATACTGCAAAATTTGCTTGTGCTCCAGAATGGGGCTGAACGTTGGCGTGAGCCGCACCAAATAGTTGTTTCGCACGATCGATAGCTATTTGCTCAATTTTGTCTATTACCTCACAACCGCCATAATAACGTTTGCCGGGTAATCCCTCAGCGTATTTGTTCGTCAATACCGAACCTTGAGCAGCCAGTACAGCCGCAGAGGTAAAGTTTTCTGAAGCAATCAACTCTAGATGATCTTGTTGACGCTTTAGTTCGCCATTGATTAACTCCGCCACGGTAGGATCGGAAGAAGCAAGAAAATCTGAATTAGTTTTAGTCACTTGAGTTACCTATTCCGTGAAAATTTGTGCATTACGCACAGAAGAAAATTCTATCTCTTTTCCTGTTGTTAAGTACTAATGAAGTCGGCAGTTTATCAACTGTTAACTAGAGGAAAGTGACAAATTATGAAATATTCACCAAGTGAAAGGGCACCCTAATAATTTTTTTTAGAAGAAAAAATTTCCGCCGGATGCCCGTCAATGCCGGTTTGCGCCAATTTGATTTATTTACTACAAGACGCAAGGTAGAGTTATGTATTGATTATTATTAAGCTCTAATGATATTTTTACGGGTTTATTCGTAAATCAAGTTTTATTATGTAGTCAAAGAATGTAAGTCAATGTCAAGGCTTAACATGAGAAATTTTTCTTTTAAAAACTTTCTAATGGGAGCCGGTCCCACCTCACATGTATGACTAGTTTCTGAACTCAGATAACTGACCTATTTATCTTGACAAATACTTGAATATATGATTTTTTGCAAAGAATTTGTAATATTTAAATCTTCAAGGCATAAAATAAAATAAAATCTGTTTTATATCAATAATTTAGCTATTAGGTAGGCAAAATCATTTCACCTGCTTTGAAGGACGGCTGTTTAATAATTCAGTTAACCATATGAAAATCACTAACGCCTTCAATACTTTTTGTCGTCATTGGGAACGCAGGTAGATTGTCAAGGGTTCCCATTAGAAAATTTTTAGAAGAAAAATTTCTAATGGGTTTCCCGTCAGCCACCCACATTTATCTGAAATTACCGAGATACCATTCAATGAGTATTCTTTACATTTAATTAAGAGATTCAACAGTCTCTAGTTTTAGTTTTCAGGCAAATTTGGGTCAAAATTAAGACTCCGGAGTAGAGTAGTAACATGTTAGTAATTTTGATCGAAGAGCAACTTATTGCCCCTAAAAAAGTTTGCTCCTCTTGCTTGCTTGCTGATCGAAGTGGTCAACCACGCTGGTATAAGGGTAAATTGCGCTGCGGTCAAGCTGTTAGCAAAATGACCGAGCAACAACCAGATTGGTACGAGTGTTCGATGGGCTTTCGCATTGTCAATGTAGAATGATGTAATTTAACCAAAAAAACAAACGAAAAACCAAGTGACTGCGTTATTCTAGGTTCATATAGTCAGTAAAATCTAAACATAGGAGAACGCAGGATGACTTGGCGCGGGTCTACAACTATTAAAGATAGAATTTTTGCTTGCTTACCTTATTTGCTTCCCTTAGTTGAAGGAATAGCTTTCGGTAGCTATTTGTTTGCAGAGTTTCCTCCCTTGAGAGTGATTTTAATACCACTTTCACCTGCAATTGCAATTTATACGGGATTACCTTTTGCTGGACTGATTATCTTCTTTGCTTTATTCATGTTGGTCGTGCGAAATGAGAAAATCGCTCATTTTATTCGCTTCAATACAATGCAAGCTATTCTTTTAGACATTGTTCTATTTTTATGCCGTCTGTTGGTAAATGTTTTTAGTTCAGTTCCGGGTTCTAACTTTGCAATCGTTACCCTAGCCAATACTATTTTTATTGGCTTAGTAGCGGCTGTTGTGTATTCTGTGGCTCAATCATTAATGGGTCGTTACGCAGAAATTCCCGCAATCTCAGATGCTGTTTATATGCAGGTACGTTGATTAAATAGCCAAATTGGTCCTGTTGAACTAGATTTTATTTACTAGCTGCGACAGTATTTTCTAAACGACCAATACCTTCGATTTCCACGCGGACGCGATCGCCTAAATGTAATGGACCGACTCCCAAAGGTGTACCCGTTAGTACCACGTCGCCCGGTAGTAACGTCATGACCTGAGTTATGTAGGAGACGATGATTTCTGGGGAGAATACCATTTGGTCAATACAAGCCGATTGAATGGGATTTTTATCGTCATTCAAAAAAGTTTGCAATCTAGCACCAGGACTTAATTCTCTGACAATCCACGGTCCTAAAGGACAAAAAGTATCGAAACCTTTAGCACGCGTCCATAGTCCATCACGTTTTTGTAAATCTCTTGCTGTGACATCATTGGCAATGGTGTAACCCCAAATTTTGGTTTGAGCTGACTGTGGGGTGCATAAGTGCGCTGATTCGCCAATAATCAGCGCTAATTCTCCTTCATAATCAACCCGTTGCGTAACTTTCGGATATTGAATTTGAGCCTCTGAAGGGATAACAGAAGTGGGGGGCTTTAGAAAAATTAGAGGTTCATCAGGTACAGTTGTACCCATTTCTGCCGCATGTTCTGCATAATTCTTGCCCACTGCAACAATTTTAGAAGGGGAAGAAGGAGCTAATATTTGGTAGCTATCTGGTTCCAATTTTAAATTAGTTGGTCTCCCATGCAACCAAGGTGGAGCATCGAGAACTTGAACCTTTAGGTCAAGTTCTAGCAAACCGTAATAAACTATCCCTTCAGCATTTTGAACTCGCACATAGCGCTGCGCCATAAGTTTGATTACTTCCTTTTCAATATCTTGAAAATATTTTTTGCACAAAAGCAATTAGTGTACCTTTGCTTTTGAAATAATTCTGCAAATACTTATACTGTGTAAACCTTAACCCGTAAACCAATAGCATAAGACACTCCACACCTCTAGCGAGCAAAATAGCAATAACTTTGCTTATTGACTTAAAGAAATGCTTATAATCAAGCCTGCTGACGGGCACCCGTAAGATTTTTTTTCTTCTAAATAGGAATAGCCGCAACTGGCAAATTTTTTTGTAAGGGCACGTGACACTTTTAGTGAGTTTTAAGGTAATAATAAGGTTTTTGGTGTCACGGATCATCCGAATCTTGTGACGCTTGCGGCCATTCCTGCGAAAACAAAATTGGCAGGGTGCCCTATAAGTTTTTTCCTCCTGAAAAAACTTTGAAGGGAACCCTTGACAGCTTTGGTTAAAACACTCACATAATTGATTTTTGGTTCGTTTGTTCTTCGGCTCATGAGTGACAATCAAATCTCCCCGAGTCAGCAAGCCCTTGAAAACAGCATATTTGTAAAAGTAAAGGCACATTCACGGGTACCTATTAAAAATTTTTTAGAAGAAAAATTTCTAATGGGAATCCTTGACGGCTCAATTAGATTGCATATCCTCTTCGGGGATAAGCACAGCCTTGGAGAACTAATCATACAAAGCAGATTTTGAAAGGTTCGTCAATTAAAATCAAAAACTGGTAAGATTATAAATCCTTGCTGCTTAAAATGTTTGTTTGCTTGAGTGAGTATTGAAATTTTATAACTCAACATTTTTTAACATTGGCAGCCAAATGTCCAAAAGGAGATTGAAAATAATGGCTACAGCTTACGAAACTATGTACATTTTGCGACCCGACTTGACAGACGAACAAGTGGCGCAGAATATTTCTAAGTATGAGAACATTATCAAAGAAAATGGTGCTGAAGATATCCAAATTCAAAATCGCGGTAAACGTCGTCTGGCTTATGAGATTAACAAACATCGGGATGGTATCTATGTCCAGATGAACTACTCTGCTAATGGCAGCACCATTTTTCCCTTAGAACGTGCTATGCGCTTAAGCGAAGAAGTAATTCGTTACTTAACTATCAAACAGGAATTAGTAGAACCGGGGACAGCTACTGAAGAAGTTTCGACAGCAGCAATCGCCCAAGAAAGATAACTCCTTTCCAACTAGAAAATTGCACAAGATTAAATTTTGGTCGCGGTTATTGTGAATAAAATCATGTTCCCATATCCAAAATTTAATCTTTAAAAAAATTAAAAAAAATATACTTGTCTTACCCTTGTCATTACGGCTAGGGATGTTAGATTAACAAATAATAACCTTTAATTGATTTACATATTTATCTCTCTAAGCGTGAAAAAGATTTATTAAGTAAACTATAAGACACTGTGAGCCAAATAGATAACTCCACCATCCAAGCTCTCTCCACTGAAGTATCGAAGTTGCGTCAAGAATTACAACTTAGAGACCAATTAGTGCAGCAGTTGTCTCAAGAGCTATTCCGATTGGTTAAGGGTAATACCGATTTCATGCCCGAACCAGAAGTTTCCGAACGTCACTCTATTGAGTTAAATACTTTGCGAGAACAACTGCAAGCGGTGGAAGAACAGGTCGGTTTTTACCAGGAGCAGATTAGCACTCGCGATGGCGAAATTTATCAGTTACGTCAATCGGTTCAAGAATTAACTGACCGCAGTAGGATGTTAGAGCAAGTAGTGCAAGAACTACCTCAGATTTATCGCCATAAGTTTGAGGAACGGATGGCTCCTGTAAGAGAAAAGGTAGCTTTATTGCAACAAGAAAACCGTCAATTACAGGCAGAATTACAAAGTGTAAGTTACCGTTTAGCACTTAAGTCTCGCACGGCTTCTCATAGCGGTATTGATTTACCAAATTTCCCTCGTCCGACACCACCAGGCAATATTTCAACTGTTCCAAATGGTTAGCAAAAGCTATCTACATCATTTATTATAGTATGCAGGTTTTTTTATTTTGCTTCAAATAGAACTCGTATTCACGATTTTAGGCTTCAAAGCAGTAAGAAAACAAATCAATTTATCCAGCATATATACCCTTAAAAAAAAGGGTCATATATTGAACCCTAGAATCAGAGAAAACAGCAAAATCAATGTCTTAGACTGAAGAATCACTTTGGGAAAATGGTAAAAAATTAATAATTACCAATTTTTCCCATTTACTAATTCTTTCATTGCTTGGATTTTCAAGGCTAGCCGGATATATCAAAAGTTGAAAAAATTCCATCAACTTAAACATTTCTGGCTAGCTAATCACTCAGTGCAGTTGCTTTATATGACGGGCACCCATAAGATTTTTTTTAGAAGAAAAAATTCTTATGGGAAGGCTTGACAAGTGAATTTTGCACGACGGTTGATAAATAAATATTCGGTGTATTACCCTTGATTTTCAACCAAAAGCTGATTTTGATTTGCGATCAATTGCTCGCTGTAACTGAAACTAGAGTTCAGCATTTGGGAACTCAATCCCACAAAAAGTTAGACTCGTGCAACCTACAACCAAACGCTCCTCAAAACATCTTCGTAAGTGTTGAAAATTTCAAACACAGAATCTAGATGAGTCAGTTCCAAAACTAGACGAACTGGAGCAGTAACATTACAAAGAACTAAACGACAATTAGATTGACGTGCCATTTTAAGTCCTTTGACTAAGCTAACTAAACCAGAACTGTCCATAAAGTCCACTTTAGCTAAGTCTATAACCCAGAATTGCTCTGGTTTGGGTACTACCAAAGCAATCTTTTCACTCAAAGCATTTCCGCCCTGCAAGTCCATGCGTCCTTCGGGCTTGAACAAAGTAACTTGACGTTCTTGTGTGAAAGTCATAAATTTAACTGGGTAGTTGAAATACTTAAGAAAAACAAAAAACAGACACAAATACTAATATTATCCTCCACTGAAAATTTGCCGTCTTTACCTATATATTTAATCAGGTTTTAGGCATTACAGTAGAGAAATAAATCGTCAGTATTTATGCCGTATAATTTGTCCAAACAATTCTCAGTATAGGCATAAGCGATTTGCTTTTTCCGTAACAACCGCTTCTTTTACAAAATTTTTATAATCCTATCAGAGTTTTATGAATTTTTCATAAAATTAATTAGCTTAATGCTGCAAATTGTGAGATTGTGATAAGTATACAAGCTATTTAAAGTGTAATTTGACACTATATAAAGATAAGAAAAAACTAGTTTGAATCTTAAAATTATTCTACTGCAATTACTTTCAAATAGTTATTCTATGCTATTTATTGATACTTTTATTGAAAGTAAATGTATATAAAAATACAGATTACTGAAAAATAATAACCCGATAGCTGTTTGCCCTTCTCAAAAACCAAGAAATAATAAAATTCCCTGCTGTTATATAAATATTCTGAGCAAAACGGCTCAGTTGTTGGTAGATATAGTTATAACAAGACAACCTGATAGCGGGATATTTGATTCAAGCGTAAGTGGATTTGTTATGGATAACCATTTACTTTATTGACACCTTAGCTTGAAAAGAGTCAGTATGTAGCAATGTAAATTTATATAAATAGGTCAAGGCTGGATGTCTCTCGATTTCATATCATTAGAGAATATTCAGGAAATTGCTCGCGAATACGGTTATTGGGCAATTTTTGTCGGAATTCTATTAGAAAACTTAGGCATTCCGCTTCCAGGTGAAACAGTAACTTTAGTGGGTGGCTTTCTAGCTGGTAACGGCGAACTTAATTACTGGTTAGTTTTAGGAGATGCTTTCTCTGGTGCGGCGATCGGCGGAACTTGTGGCTATTGGATTGGTAGAATTGGCGGCTGGTCATTACTACTACGTCTTGCTGGGTTATTAAGAATTTCCGAAATTAAGATTTTGGGTATAAAAGAAAAATTTAGTGAAAATGCTGCAAAAGCCGTATTCTTTGGCAGATTTTTTGCTTTATTACGAATTTTTGCATCACCATTAGCTGGTATCGCCGAAATGCCTTTTGCAAAATTCTTGTTTTACAATTTTTTAGGCGCTGGTGCTTGGGCTGGCGCAATGATTTCTTTGGCTTTCTTTGCTGGCAAAGTAGTCTCTTTGGAACAGTTGGTGCAATGGGTAGGTAAATTTACAATTTTAGCCTTGCTTGGTCTTGTGGCTTTGATAGCTGTACCTCTGTGGTTAGAATCGCGCCAGGCTGAGGAGCATGATTAAATCGTGAAATTATTGTTTAAACTTACTTAAACTTCTGCAATTAAAGTAAGTTTTCATCCCTTGCTTAACAGGCAAAGTACATATATACTTAAACTAATGCCGAAAACCAAGGCTTAAAAAATCTGGGAAGGAAAACCATAGTCGATTCAAAACCAGCAAGCCTGTAAAAAGGTCGAACGGGAGTCCACGATTTGTTAAATTTGCTGAAAATAATGGATGAACAATGGCTAAAAGCTTCAGG
>JBCCSG010000136.1:0-17091 GCA_039200565.1 Cyanobacteria bacterium P01_D01_bin.50
AGTATGCCAAACTAATAGTTGAAATTCCAATTAAGTAAACATCTAGTTCTAAAATTTTCAAAATTTCGGAATCCATATCCCGAACGCTTGATAAGTTTTAAGAAGATTGTTAATACCCTCAACGACACCACTGCTTGTACCGTTATCAAAGTAAGGAATAACTTCATCTAGCCAACGAATAATTGTTTTCTGACTGACTGTCTTTTTAAGTATGATGGTTTTGTTATTAATAAGTTTTTTGATGCATCTTTTAACATTCTTTCTATATATAGCTGTAGTTATATTTCCTTTTTTAGCCACACTATGAATATCTGAGTCTAATACTTCTTCGATTGTCTTATTTGCAAGTCTTTTTGTATATTTTCTTCTGCTATCTACAAAATCTAGTTCTTCACTGAACGGTTTTTTACACTTTTCACATTTGAATTGTCGTTTATTTATTTCCAAAAATACTTGTTGTTCTCCCAATGGTAAATCTTTTATTATATGTCGTTAGCGAAGCGTGTCCCGAAGGGACATTGATTTTGATGTAATCTATAGCTTCTTGTTCCACAACGAGGACAAACGCTTTCCATCTTTATTGATTCAGTTTGTAAAATTACTCCAACCCCTTTATATTGGCGATGTAGTTGTCCTTTTACTCCATCGATATTAAGTAGTTATGTTAATATTTTAATATTCTTTTTCAATATCTTTTTAGTAAATACACCTTATGTTCAATTCGCCTGCTTATAATTTTATTTTTCAATAAATTAGTCGCGCATTTTCCTTTTTTTTACTTTTAGTAATGAATTGATAAACTTATTTATTTTAAGAATTGAACTATGATTCGTTCGCGAAGCGTGTCCGTACCTTTATGTCGTCCCGGAGGGACTTAGGACATATAGCGCAGCGGCTCCTGTGGCGGGCTTTTAATACAATACGGTTGTAACAAATCAATTTCCTAGCCCGTCATCACGCCACCAGAACATAGTGAAACGGTATTAAGGTGCGGCTCCAACGAGTTAATTTGCGCTATTTCTTCTTCAATTCACCTATTTAATTGTATTTTTAGCATACTAAGTACTGAAGAGCCATAATTATTAGGATTATTTAAAGCTAACATTAAATTTATATAGATAATAAATAAGTTATTATCCTCGTAATGGGCGTTTCGGTTTCTAGTAAAACTACCATCGATATCAAATGACCTTACATTTACACTTTTGTTAGTTATAAGAAGACAAACTAGTTAATTTGATCGGAGATATTGTGAAGTAGGTTAAACAATTTACCCTTTATTTGAGGTCCATATTTATATTTGTAAATTTGTGTATCTTAATACTACTCTAATAGTTATAAATATATTAAAATAATTAACACAAGAAAAAAGGCTCGGTGGGTCTATCGAGCCTCAGAAAGTGTATTAGTGGGATTTTTAGTTTTAGGTGTCAAGTGATACCGAAGATTATATTTTCATAAAGAGCAAAAATATTCAAGTAAAATGAGCTACATTTTGTTATCGGCGAAGAATTGCCAATGATAAAGTGGTCTTAGCTTGGATTCTAGAAGAATAATTAAGTTGTAAGAGACGTTGTTGGGTATAACGTCTCTATATTTTTGTCTATTAAATTTTATTTTTGGAATAAGCAAAACCTTTTAAGAGAGTTTGCGTTGCAACACTTTTGCTATTTTTTCAGCCCCCTCACGCACTCGTAAAGTGCACAGAGTTTGAATACAGCTTCTTAGAAGCTCTCAGACTCGTCAGATAGCCCCATAACGAATTCATACCTGCTTGATAGTTTTCGTTGCTACAAGCACAAATGGGCACGATTACAGACGACTTTCATCGAATACCCTTTATTTGCTTTTTAAAAGTTTATCTGGATAGGTGCAAGTGCTGAGCGCCCCAGGAGGGGAAGTCAAGGTGAATTTAGAATTTAGAATGCCCGAATTTAGAATTAAAATCCTCGTAAATAATGGTGCTTGTAATAAGGACTCTTTGTGCCTTATGCTGAAGCATCGTGGCACAATTGTTTTATCTTATGCATAAATGAATTTAAGGGCTTGTATCATCAAGGAATGATTGGTCAAAAATCTGGCATTTAAAAGTATTAAATTTCCCTCTCAACAAATGAAACTAGTACATCTTGATTAAGTTGGCTAAAAGCTTTGCTATATAAAAGTTGTAAAATGTGCAAGTTAGAAGTTTACCTATTACTAACCTTCACAGTTTGGGCTACATCAAAAAATAATCTTGTTTCCTCCCTCCCTGTTTGCCGGGAGGGTTAAGGTGGGCTATTAAATTGAATGTTTCACGAGAAAACTTTCTACTTCCGAAGCCGTGGGTTGAGAAGCGATCGCGCCGGGTTTTAATGTAGTCAAAGCTCCCGCAGCACTGGCATAAGCAATGATTCTTTTAACTATTTCCCCATCCTTTAAATTTTGTACGCCATAATTTAACAGTTGATGAACAAAACCAGCAACAAAACTATCTCCAGCACCAGTTGTATCAACTACAGGTACAGAAAAAGCTGGAAGCCGATCTTCATTTTCACCGAGACAATAAGCACAACCTTTGTCTCCATCTGTCACCAATACTCCTTCTACAGAATTGAGACGATAAGTAATTGCCCCAGCATCCTGAGTATCAAATAATAATTCAGCCTCTTCTTTCGTAAGCTTGAGAAAATCTACTTTTTTAATTAATTCGCGAATTTTATCGGGAGCAGCACCGGGATTAGTCCAAAATACATCGCGCCAGTTGACATCGAGCAAAATCTTAACATTGTATTGAGAAGCTAATTCCAAAGCACGGTGAACTGCTGCACCACTTTCGGGATAAGCTAATTCTAAAGTTCCCAGGACTAAAAGATCGGCTTCTGCAAATAATTTTTCCGGCAATTCCCCAGCTTTGAGGCGAGTATCGGCAAATTCGCCGGTGTCGTAATCCTTGAATCCGGCAAAAACGCGATCGCCATTAAGTTTGCGCGTGACTAAAACTTGGCGAGTAGGAGCTTGGGGATGACGTTGTATGCCGGTTGTATCTACTCCAATTTCTTGTAAAAGTGCCTGCAAGTTATTTCCAGCTTCGTCTTCACCGACTGCGCCGATAAATGCGGATGTTGTTCCCAGCTTTACTAAAGCACAGGCAACGTTAGCTGGTGCTCCACCCGGATAGCTGCTCCATGACTCAACTTCCGAAAGTGTTCGCCCTAGTTGGTCGGCAAGCATATCATATAATATTTCACCCAAACATAAAACACGGGAATTGCTCATTTCATTTGACTTTTTTTGATTTTCAAAAGTAAATTCTGTACAAAACCTACACTAATATTTTATGCTTCTAAAGCAATCGTTAATACAATTCAACACCAATATTCGCTTCTAATTGTTGTCATCTATTCTTGCATACCAATGTTATCAAGAGTGATAACCCTAATTTTATTTTTTCTATAAAGTTAAAATAAATACTGATAAAAAATACTGTATAACCCTCTACCTGAATCATAAAAAAAATATAGACAATCGTATTGCACTAAACAGTTGAAACGCCTACCTTTCATACAATCCTCTACAATGGGAAAGAGCAATTAAGTACATTTACCACTAATCGGGAGGATGGAATTTAAAATGGCTGGTGGCGAGTCTCAGACCCCTGTTAGTCTGTCAGACCGAGAACTGCAAATTATTGAATTAGTGGCCACTGGCTTAACTAACCAACAAATTGCAGTAAAGCTGGAAATAAGTAAGCGTACTGTGGATAACCATATCAGCAATATTCTTACAAAGACTGGAACTGAAAATCGAGTTGCTCTTGTCCGCTGGGCATTACAATGGGGTAAAGTCTGCTTAAACGATGTAAATTGTTGTCCTATTCCTCACCAGGAGGATTAAACAGCATTGCTACGGTTATTCTCTCTTGTCCCAATTGATTGCAGCTAGTTCGTCTCCTCACGCTTCACTTTTTGGTGCTTAACTTATCTCTTAAAGCGCAATTGCAGGGTATTAGTCTACGCGCTTACTACTAGCAGCAATCAATTCCCGTCCGACTAGCAACGGACGGGTCAACTTTTATCTTATTTAGGAGATCAAAATTGCTTAATTTTTAAAATTTAAGCAATTTCCATGCTTTGGCCAAGTTAGCTGAATATTTATTATTTTTATAAATATTAAAATATCCTCATATTTTTGGTACAAACAGTTTATAAATATTTACCAAATAGTTAATATTGATTTAATAATCAACAAAAATTAGCAATAATTTCTTTGGTGAAAGGTTACATTAAGAATGGAATATATGTTGCCTACTCAGGTGGGGGAGCAGTGTTGCAATGAATACCTCAAATTTAGCCAAAGGTAGTGACCTATACTTTGATTTTTTTAATTTGGATTTGATATCACCCTCTCCCACGCAAGATGCCGATCTACTCTCGCAGCTATCGTTTATTTCTGGGTTAAAAGAAATTTTAATACTGCGCCAGGTTCACGCTTTAGAACATGCTACGGTATGGGTTCTAAACGAATCGCACTCAGCAATAACTCGAAAATTTGACTCCAATAATATTGGAATTGATAATCAGCTCCACAGTGGTTTATCCACAGAAGAAGGTTTTTATCTTTATGGCGAAGTAAATATCAGTAATTTGCGACGCGCTGTAAATCTTGCTCTCCAACGCCTTACTAATGGAGAATGGAATTTAGCCGTACATCCTCGTTGTGGTACAAACGCATCAGTAGCGATGTTATTAACAGCAGGATTGGCTGTGGGAATGCATTTATTGTTACCGCGAGGACCTATTGAACAATTAATCGGTTTGGGTTTAGCAACAACAACAGCAACCGAACTGGCTCCCGATGTGGGTGCTTTCTTTCAACGTTATATTACCACTGCAATTCCTTTTAATCTTGGCATTGAAAATATTACTCATAAGTATGATGCCATGGGACGTAGAGCTTATTTTATAAAAGTAAAATGGCAGGATTAGTAAGCTATTATGCATTCAAAATGCACAATACTCTTGTCAAAAATCAAAATTCCGGCATTCAAAATTGCCATATTTCAAAAACCAAAAAAAACAGGACTTAACTAACCGTAAGTCCCGTTTGCTATAAGACTTCACGGGCATCCATGGGAATTTTTTGATCCTAAAAAATTCCTATAGCAACCCTTGACTCAACACCTTGAGTTAAATCAGTTAAATTTACTGAGGATTAGTATCTCCGGTAGCATCTGCACCTGCTGCAGGATTAGCACCCTCAACATTAGCTTCTACATTAACGCCTTTGACACCTTTAACCCCCTTTGTCAAAGGTTCAATTTGTTGAAGTTCTTCTTGAGAAGTAACTGTACCGCCAACAGTAACAACTCCTTCTAGATCTTTAACCTCTAAGTTACTGGTTGGTAGGTTTTCCTTTAACTTTTTGCCAACTTCTTTTGACAAATCACTCTTATCTTTATTTTCTTGAGCGCTGGTTTCAAGAGTTGGATCTGTAACTTCAGTTTCTGCTCCCCGAACCGCTCCAGGTTGATTTAGAGGCTGCTCTATACTTTCTGTTTTACTAGCTTCTTGTGCTGATGGTTGTAAGGCTTCATTTGTAGCGCTAGGATTTTCTGAGCCAGTGTTAGCGGCTTCTTCGCCACAACCAACTGCACCTGTTACTAAAATACCGCTGATGAGAAGAGGGATAAACTTTTTCATTTAAATCTCCTAAATAGAGCCTTCAAAGTAACTACATTAATTGGTGTGTTGTGTTGAGGAGCGAATGTTTAAAAAAACAATCGAATGTGAGATATAACAAGTACCGTAAAAGGCACTAGATTGAGCGAAAATCAAAGATAACATTACTCATGCCGAGAAGCATTTTCTTCAACTTTCAATTCTGAACTACTAATGAGTGCGACACAACATCTCTGGGTAACATTATATTGACTTGACCTGATAGTCAAGGGGTTTAAATGTCTGTATGTAATGTCGCCGGACAGCAGCTATTTGATGCTAACAAATTTGTGAAATTTAGCCACATTTTTTCAAAGTTTTTGTTAGTTTGATAAATCTTATTGAGAATAAAGCTTCAAAGTATTCTAATTACGCTTAATTGAGCAAATCATCTATCTTTACACTGAAGCCAATCATTGCAACTTTTTTTGCTGAATTATAAACATTATTGCTGATTTACGTGTAATAAAAAATATCAGTGCATATAAATATCTAATGAATCATTGCACTAATCATTAATAATCAACAACAAACTACCTGCTTTTGTTGCAATAAGTTAGATGGCTTGTTGTTAACAATTAGTTATTTATTTTTACTTGTGTTGCAAGAGTAACTCGAATTTCACCCTTTACACTCTTGACACTTTTAATTTAATTTGAGAAGCAAAAAATTTTATGAATAATTAATTTAAGAGTGTTTTTTATTAGGACTTACATCCTATATCTAAAGTTTCTATATAATTATTTTATGTATTAAATCAATTAATATTAAATATTAAAATTACTCATATAACAGTGCATTTGTTTTTATAAAAAAAAGATTAGCGATGGGTAGTTATGCTCTAATTCAAACTGGTCAAACATTTCGATGTCTGTATTGTGGCAATGTTTTATTTCGCTGGAATTTTAATTAACTTTCAGCTTTAAATAGGTATTTATTTAATCGGAGAGGGGGAAGAGTAAATTATCGAATAACCGGTATATAACTACATTCAATTTTTTTCTGAACTATGCGGTTACAAAAAATGTGCCAGTTGCTGCCATTCTTAAATAAAACTGACAATATTTGAATTGTGGACAACGAGATGGCAATGCCGCGTGCCTTAACTATTGACTCGATCGCGGAAATCGCCCCTATGATTGTTCGGTTCTACTACTTCCGCCTGAAGACATATATCGGTAAGCTCATAAGTGATAGTAAATCACCACGAAGGCGAAAGCTGTTAGTCGCTTTGAAATAAAGGGGTGAACCCCAGTGTTTAATTATAAATGGATTTTGCCGAGTTTAAAGGAAATTTTAGCCGACTCTCAAACCCAGTCTGCTGAATGTTCCTTACCTAAAGCACGACAACAATGGCGTACTGCTGCTTCTGCGACTCAGGAGTTACTTTTAAATTTTTTATCTGTAGTTGCACCCAATACAACTCAAGGATTAGTTTTGGCTGCACCCACACCTGTATTGTGCGAGCCAGCGCTGAGAGGATGTTTGCGAACGGTAACTTTTACGGCGAAGCCATTTAATCCCCTGGCTTTGATGCCCCCTCACATGTCCGCGGATACTGTAGCAGTAGAAGAAAATGGTTTTGATGAGTGGGTTTTACCTCTGCTAAAAGTAGATCCATTATCAAAGGAACAGTTTTTTCTGGTTTTTACACAAAAATTTTCATTAGTACTAGTTTTAGCAGAAGCAGATGAAAATAACGATAAAAGTAGTTTTTTCTTTTCCTTCTCACCAGAAGTAATTGAACAAGCATGGCAAGCTATTGGGGCTAGGGTGATGCTAACTGATCCCGATTTATTTAAGTCATTGGATGATTTAGTGCAAAAATATTGCCCAATAGCACCTGATTACCGCATTGTTATGCAATTTAGTCAGCTTTTGCTCGCAGAGTATCCCGAACCTTACGATAAGGGAGCAAGGCTTTGTTCTAAAGAAACGGTAGAACATAAAATTAATTATTCTCACGATCGCTCTGGGGGAGCATCTTCAAAACACTCATCTCGTTCGGATGTAGAATTATTAAATGCTTTTGCTCATGAAGTCCGTACTCCTTTAACAACGATTCGCACTACAACCCGTTTGTTGTTAAAGCAGAAAGATTTACCGGCTAAAGTTCGGCAGCGGTTACAGTCTATTGACCGTGAATGTACTGAACAAATAGACCGTATGGAGTTACTGTTTCGAGCTGCGGAATTGGAGACATCATCCACCGTAACCTCCCCTGGCTCTGGGTTAACGGCAATCTGTTTGGAACAAATGCTGCTATCTAGTATACCTCGTTGGCAACAAGCTGCGAATCGACGAGATTTAACTTTGGATGTTGTTTTACCCAAGCAATTGCCTACTGTGGTAACTAATCCAAATATGCTTGATCGAGTTTTGACTGGCTTAATGGAAAATCTGACTCGTAACTTACCTGCAGGTAGTCATATTCAAGTGCGAGTAATACAAGCTGGCGATCGATTAAAGTTGCAATTACTACCCAATATCACCCTTGATACATCTGTTAATACACCACCAATTCGCAAAGCAATTGGTCAATTACTGACATTTCAGCCGGATACAGGAACTATTAGCTTGAATTTAGCTGCAACCAAGCATCTATTTCAGGCAATTGGTGGTAAGTTGATTGTACGCGAATGCCCTCAACATGGGGAAGTCTTAACGATTTATTTGCCTTTGGAAGGATTCAATAATTCTAATTCTTGCTTTGATAATCTGGAAAAATATGGGTTAAAGGTTAAAGGTAAAAGGTTAAAGGTAAAAGGTTAAAATAAACTATCAATTATCAATTAACAAAAAATATAGGTCTGTGCCTGTGCTCGAATGATAATTGATAATTACCTTCTGCCAACCTCCGCTCCCTTACTTAATTGGAAACACTTGCTAAAAACACTTTAAAAGTAGAACCTTCACCGGGAATACTGGCAACGGAAATACTTCCACCACAACGTTGTATTAACCTTTCTACAATAGTTAAACCTAAGCCCGCACTTACTGATTCTTCGTTGACTAGGGGACGTACTTTGTAAAAGCGGTTAAATATTTTAGAAATTTCATTTTCTGGAATACCTATACCAGTATCGCGTAATTCTAATTGTACGTAAGATTTCCGCCTGCGAGCTCTCACCCAAACTTGACCGCCATTTGGCGTAAACTTAATGCAGTTAGAAAGAAGATGAATTACAATTTGTCTTAATCCACCGCTGACACACCAAACATTCGGTAAGTCGTTTGGCACGGTATATGCCAGCATAATACCTCTTTCTTGTGCCAAAGGTTGGTAGGTGCTAACAACCCCTGGTACTACTTCTGACAAACATACAGGTTCTAAAGAAGTTGTTTCTATATTACGCTCTAACTCTACTAAATCCATTACACCAGTAATCAAAGAATTTTGGCGATCGCATTCTCGTTTAATCATGTCTAAATAAAGCTGTCGCTGGGGTGCTTTAATATTGGGAGAATTTAATAAAGAAAGTGCAGTTTTCATATGAGTTAGAGGTGCAAGTAATTCTTGACACACGTTTCTCAAATATTCATCCTTGCCTTGTAACTGACTACGAAGTTTCAAGTTTTGCTGTTTGCAATTAGTGAAGCGACTTTTCAATTTTTGAGAACTGATTTCCTCTTGTCGTTGAACTTGTGCCAGAAGTAATTTACTAGTTAAGAGCGCTGGGGGTGTTGCAGGGTAGACTAATTCAGCAGTCTCGACATGAAACTTTTCTAAATTACTGATGTTCTTGATACCATTTAATACTCTGCGAATTACTTCTTTATCGAAAGTATTAATAGCTAGGATAGAAGGAATTTGATAATTATTTTTTTGATTCAAAATTTGATTTTTCAGCTTTTTTTGCGGACGATGTCCTAAAGTAAAATTGCAAAACTCTGGTGATAAAACAATGAAAAAGAATTCTCGCTTTATTTGGTGATTATCTGTAAACAGTTCCACTAAATAATGGGATAAATCAGTGCTAGAAGAATTTACAGAATTAAGGGATTCTGAAATATCCAAATTATTTAGATAAACCCCTCCTACAACCTTAGTATTAATTTCTGCAACAGAGGCTAATTGGCAATTATAAATAGCTGCATCACCGAAATGTTGCTGATAACGCTTTAGTTCTGAGTAAAAAATGTTCAGCGGTGGAAATTTAACCACGATAGTAGCTGATATTTTCTCTTCAATTAGTAAATCAATTTGCGATCTGACTATTGACAGTAGAGTTGCGCAACTAAGAGTTAAAGGTTTTGGAGGCGTTTGTACTTCCATTGCCAACTCATAGATAGATAAATTCTGAGGTGGAGATAAATTCATAAATAGTAGTAAAAACAGACAAAAGAAGGAAGATCTCAGAAGTATTCAGCAATAAATAATACATACTTTCCTTGATTGTCCCCCCTAAGTGTAATTTTTTGACAAAAAAATCGAGAATTGTGCGTTGGCGATGGAACAACACCGGATAGGTAAAAGGTAATAGGTAAGCCGCTAAATAGTTACGAAAAATAAACTCATAACTCCGTGGGTGGTACTTCCCTTTTACCTCTTACTTTTTACCTATTACCTATCCGGCTTTATTCCTTACTCCTTTCGCCTAAAGCTTCCCGTGCGTGTTCCCTGTCGTCGAAATGGATTTTTTCGGTTCCGAGAATTTGGTAATCTTCGTGTCCTTTTCCTGCTAACAAGACTCCGTCTCCGGATTTTGCTTCCATAATTGCAGTACGAATGGCGGTAGCGCGATCGGCAATTACCAAGGGCTTTACTTTGTCGGGAATTCCGGTCAAGATATCCTGTAAAATACTCTGTGGATCTTCAGTGCGGGGATTGTCGGAAGTGACTACTGCCAAATCGGCTAAATGGGCGGCAATTTTACCCATTTTAGGACGCTTTGTCTTGTCTCTGTCTCCACCACAACCGAATACACAAATCATTTTACCCGGAATAAATGGGCGTGATGCTTTTAACAAGTTCTCCAAACTATCGGGAGTGTGAGCGTAATCCACAATTACGCTGATATCTTGGTTTGAGCTAATTTGTACTCTTTCCATGCGGCCGGGAACTCCCTCAAATTTGGGTATCGCCGCAGCGATTAATTGTAAATCTAAATCGAAGTGTAAAACGGCTCCTACTGCTGCTAATAAATTTTCTAAGTTAAATTGTCCGACAAGGGGTGAATTAAAAGCCACATCTCCCTTAGGAGTATGTAAGGTACCGTTAACTCCATTAGGTTCGTAACTTAAGTCACTCATATATAAGTCGGCAGTGGAATCGTTAACGCTGTAACTCCACACCTTTTTTTCGCTTAAAGATTCTATTAAGCGTTTTCCATAAGGATCGTCGGCGTTAATAATTGCCCTACCCGTGAGATAATCAGAATTAAATAGTAAACTCTTAGCGGCAAAATAATCTTCCATATCCTTGTGGTAATCAAGGTGATCTTGGGTCAGATTAGTAAATACTGAAACATCAAATTTGCAACCCAAAACTCTTCCTTGTGCCAAGGCGTGGGAACTGACTTCCATTGTCCCATATTGATTGCCAGCATCGAGGGCAGCTTTCAATTGTTTTTGTAACTCCACCGCAAACGGCGTAGTATAAGCAGCTGTTTGCACAAAACCCTTCCAGCGAGTGTACAAAGTTCCCATCAAAGCACCAGGTAACTCAGCTTGCTCCAGAAAATATTCAATCAAATGGCTAGTTGTAGTTTTACCATTTGTCCCCGTTACACCAATTAATTTTAACTTTTGTCCGGGATAATCAAAGAAAGCCGCAGCAAGTTGAGCACAAGCTTTAACCATATCCGCCGTCACGATAATGCAAGGCGAATTTCCATCAACTCCCTCTTGATAAGGAGGGGCTAGGGGTGGGAATTTCTCCGCAGCTTGGGGAGAAATAATAGCGGCGATCGCACCAGCCTTAATAGCGCTTTCCCAAAAATCTCCACCGTCTACTCGCGTACCCGGCATTCCAATAAATACGTCTCCCACATTAGTTGCATGGGAATTCGTCGTCAAACCGTTTACCTCGGCATCCATAGCTGGATGTTGGGGTAATTGCGAAATACCATCAATAGCACCTAGTAATTCACGCAGTTTCATCTCATCCACCTCGTCACGGGCATTACTTGCGCTTATTCTGCAACATTTTTCACCATATACAAATACCTAAATATACTTCCGGAGAATTTTTTCTAGCTGAACAACCGAAGTACGGGGAGAGGGGCGCGGAATTATTTGTAATTTATCATTTTTTACTACACACAGCACCGGTACTTCATACTGGTAAGTAGCAAACCAATCTTCATTTTGGTTAATATCTCGTACCTCCAACTCCAAAGAAGGGAATAGGGGGGTTTGTAAAATTGTTTCCAACTTTTCCTGCAAACCCTCGCATAAATGACATCCTGACTTGCTGTATAAGATTAATTTCATAATTTTAAATTAGGAATTGGCGAGAGGGGAAAGATAATTTCTAAATTTTACCTCCAACTCCTAACTCCCAACTCCTAACTCCTAACTCCCAACTCCTAACTCCTAACTCCTAACCTCTTACCTTTTTTAATTATATTTGGGAACAATAAATTCTAAAGGCTATAACTCCAAATTGAATTTTTATCATGAAAGAAAATTCTATCACTATTGATAAAAGTATTTATGAATCGCTCAAGCAAGAGAAAAAACGTCTTCTAGCAGAACTCCAACACTGGCAACAATTATTTCAACTAGTGATAGATAATATACCGCATTCGGTTTTTTGGAAAGATAGAAATTCAGTTTTACTGGGCTGTAACCGCAATTTTGCTGAAGATGCTGGTGTCGGGGAACCGGAAAATATCGTAGGTAAAAGCGATTATGATTTACCTTGGGCACCTGAAGAAGCGGATTTTTTTCGGGAATGCGACAAGCGGGTTATGGATAATGGTTTAGCTGAACTCAATATTATTGAAACTCAAGTACAAGCAGATGGAAACAAATTCTGGTTAAATATAAATAAAATTCCCTTGCGCGACAATGAAGGTAATGTGGTGGGTATTTTGGGTACTTACGAAAATATTACCGAACGTAAGCAATTACAAGAACAACTCAAAAGGTTAAACGAAAAATTAGAAGCAAAAGTTAAACAACGTACAAGACAGTTACGCCAAACTGAAAACCGTCTTTCTCGGTTAGCAGATAACCTACCGGGGATGATTTGCCAGTTTAAACAAAACCCCGATGGTACGATGTCTTTTCCCTACGTTTCTTCTGGGTGTCTAGATATTTATGAAATAGAACCTTCTCGAATTTATGAAAATGTGGATTTATTGTTTGCACCAGTTCATCCCGACGACTTGTTAGAGTTAAAAGAAGCAATTGCTTATTCTGCTCAAACTTTAACAAATTGGGAATATGAATGGCAGATTATAACTCCCAGTGGTAAACATAAATGGTTAAAAGGTATTTCTAAACCTCAATTGCAACCAGATCGATCTATTATTTGGGATGGCTGCGTAGTTGATATTACCGAACATAAAAACACTGAAGATGCACTTCAACAAATCAATGAAGAATTAGAAGTAAGAGTTGAACAACGAACAGCAGAACTCCATAAAACTGAAGCAAGATTAAAAAAATTAACAGATAATGTACCGGGGATGATTTATGAATTTTGCTTAACTCCCGACGGTACAATGTCATTTCCTTATATTTCTTCTGGATTTCAGGAAATCTTTGAAACCGACGCATCACAATTACAATTTCAGCAAGATCCCAAATTATTGTTTTCTGCTACCCATCCCGACTACCTTGAAGGCTTACAAGAGAGTATTGCAAGTTCTGCACAAACTTTTGAAAATTGGCAACATGAATGGCTGATTACTACTCTAAGTGGTGAAGAAAAATGGATTAGAGGGATTGCTAAACCAGAATTACAATTAGATGATTCTATTATTTGGTACGGTTGTGTTGTTGATATTACTGAAATAAAAAAAACAGAAGAAGAACGAAAAATTTTAGTTTCATTAGTTGAAAACAGTAGTGATTTTATTGCTTACGCTACCTTGTCAGGAAAAGGTTTATTTCTCAATGAAGCTGGACGAAAACTAGTTGGATTTGACAGCGTGGAGGAAGTTATAAATACTCCCATAGCTGATTACTTTTTCGAGCGAGATAGAGAAGATATGCTAAAGCAAATTTATCTTGTTGTTAAACAGCACACAATATGGAGGGGAGAAGCATCTTTCAAAAATTTTAAAACAGGTGAAGCAATATCAGTCGATCAAACAATCTTTTTAATTAAAAATCCTCAAACCGGAGAAGCCCAGTATTTAGCAACAATCACTCGCGACATTAGAGAGCGCAAAAAAGCAGAAGAAAAACTTAAAGCCAGTCAGCACTTTATTCAAAGTATTACTGAATCTTCTCCAAATATACTTTATATTTACGATCTTGAAGAGCGACGAAATATTTATGCAAATCAAAAAATTACTGAATATCTTGGTTACTCTAAGAAAGAAATTCAAGCTTGTGGAGACACAGTAATGTTCAATATAATTCATCCAGAAGACTTAGAAAAAATTATTTCCCAACAACAACAAGTACTTGCTGCCGCTGATGGGGATATCTTAGAAGTTGAATATCGCGCCAAACATTCTAATGGTGAGTACCGCTGGGTTTACGATAGGCAAACTATTTTCTCTCGTCAAGAAGATGGTACGGTTAAGCAATATTTAGGTGTAGCAACTGACATCACCAAACGTAAATTAGCAGAAATTCAGGTAAAACAAAAAGCTATTGAGTTAGAAAAAACTTTGCAAAAATTACAACGAACTCAAGCACAACTGATTCAAACTGAAAAAATGTCTGGTTTAGGTCAAATGGTAGCAGGTATTGCTCACGAAATTAATAATCCTGCAAACTTTATTCATGCAAACCTGTCCTTTGTTTACGAATATACTCAAGATTTATTCGGATTAATAAGGCTTTATCAACAAAATTACCCAAATCCAGTAGCAGAAATTCAAGAACAAATTGAAAATATAGAACTTGATTATCTCAAAGAAGATTTGCCGAAAATCATTTCATCAATGAGAGAAGGTACGCGACGTATTCGGGAAATTGTTTTATCATTACGTAATTTTTCACGTCTAGATGAATCCGAATTCAAGAAAGTAGATATCCACAAAGGGATGGAATCTACCTTAATGATTTTACAAAATCGTTTGAAAGCTAAACCAAATTTTTCCCGTATTGAAGTTATGAAAGAATACGGTAATCTTCCTTTAATTGAATGCTATCCTTCTCAATTAAATCAAGTATTTATGAATATATTAGTTAATGCAATTGATGCTTTAGAATCAAAAATAATCAAAAATAATAATCGCAGCCCTCAAATTAAAATTATGACTCAAATAGTCAACAATAAAGCTGCTCAAATACACATTTGTGATAACGGTGACGGCATTCCTCAAAATATAATATCAAACATTTTTGACCCGTTTTTCACTACTAAAGATGTAGGACAAGGTACGGGATTAGGTTTATCAGTCAGTTACCAAATTATTGTAGATAAGCACCATGGAAAGTTATCTTGTCAAAGCATTAGCGGTGAAGGAACAAGTTTTATTATTGAAATTCCTATTAGAGGTTCCCACAGTACATAGCGACTGCCGTCTCAACACCGAATTCAAAGAATTCGGTGTGAGCCTTCTCGCGGTTGAAGGTAAAATCTCAACCCGTAAAATACAAAACCTCTCTCAGTTACGAGAGAGGTCATGTAAATTTATATTTCAAATTTAATATCGTCTTTGTTTTAAAACATATTCATGATAGTGATTACACTCGCGCCGGTAATCATAACCAAAAATCCCATAACCAAAGATTCTGTAAGAGCATTTGGAGCTTTTGATTCCTTCATATTTTGCAACCTTTTAATTTTAAAGATTTTTCAAGAATATCAATATACGTATAATTATCTACAAAATCATATCAAAACTTAAAATTACGTAAACTTACTTAGCAATTACATCTGCATCCACCTTAGTCAAGAGTTAAGCCTTACCAGCAACAAATTATCCTTCAGGCGTTGAATTTATAACTCAGCCCCGAGTGCTGCCACATCGTTTTTAGAACAAAATACTAAATCCCGACCGGATTATGTGCCTTTATGGGTTAAAATGATTTTATCCCTGATATATAAGCATTTGAGCAATTAACTGTTATGACTATTTCCCCAGCATCTACTAAAGCTAGCGATTCAAACTTGGAAAAGTTGAACCAGAAATACGAAACCAAATCTAGTGATTTCAACTTAGAAGAGTTGAATCAAAAATACGAAACTGCTCATCCCAGAGAAATTTTGGCATGGTCTGTAGAGAACATTTGTACTGGATTGGTGCAAACGAGCGCTTTCAATGTGGATGATATTGTTATTACCGATATTTTTTATCGGGAACTTAAGCAGCAAACACCCGTAATATTTCTAGATACGCTGTTCCATTTCCGCGAAACTTTAGAATTAGTCGAAAAAGTTAAGCAATTATACAACTTGAATTTAAAAGTTTACAAAAATTTGGATGTTGATAGCCGTGAAGCCTTTGCTGCTAAGTATGGTGAAGCGCTCTGGGATACGGATATTATTAAATTTCACGATATTACTAAAATCGAACCTTTGCAGCGCGGTTTAGACGAACTTGATACCGTTGCTTGGATTACCGGGCGCAGACGGGATCAAGCTGTAACTCGTGCAAGTATGCCGATTTTTGAATTGGATAAAAAAGGTCGTCTTAAAATTAATCCCTTAGCTACTTGGACTCGCAAGGAAACTTGGGATTATGTAGGCGAGCACAAAGTAATTTACAATCCTTTACACGACCAAGGTTATCCCAGTGTTGGCGATGAACCTATCACTACCAAAGTTGCTCCCGGTGAAAGCGAGCGTGATGGAAGATGGCGCGGTAGTGGTAAAACTGAGTGTGGAATACATATTTAAAAGTTAGTAGTTAGGAGTTAGTAGTTAGGAGTTAGGAGTTAGTGGTTAGGAGTTAGCCATCAAATTTTGAATATAAAATGATTCTGAATTGTCTTTAGCTACTAACTTCCTCTTTTATATTTCTTAGATTTATTTCGATTAAGACGGTTTAATTGTCTTTTTCCTTTGCGATAAAATTGCGGGTTAAGCTGTTGTGCAAAAGGGATAAGAGTTTTAGCTTTTACATAATATTTCTGGCGGATACTACTTTTATACGTAGCAGCTTATGTTCGATATTCCCAGGACTTACGCAATTGTCACAATACCCGGCTGGTGCGTGACACCACAACCCTTATTACTACCTTGAAAATCAAGTCAAAGTGTCACAGCAACGGCAATAAAGTGGGAAGAAAATCTACACCACTTTTTGCCTCCCCTACA
>JBCCSG010000137.1:0-17088 GCA_039200565.1 Cyanobacteria bacterium P01_D01_bin.50
AAACAGTTTCAACCTATCGCGACGCGATACGAAAAGCTTGCTCAAAATTATACTGCAATGTTAACGATACGCGGAGCGTCGCCCCTTTAGGGGCTATCGCATTAATTTTATTGTGGTTATAGTTTGAAAACACGCCCTAGCCCTTTGGATTTACTTCAGGAGGAGAGTGTTGATGTGGGTTGGGTTTCGATTCCGGAGGAGGTAGAGGGGGTAGAGGAGAGAGATGGGGAGATGGGGAGATGGGGAGATGGGGAGATGGGGGGAAGAGTTTCAATCCAAAATCCAAAATCTAAAATCCCAAATCGAATAATCCAAAATCCGTCGAGGATGCGTTTTGGGGGAAGAGAATCTACACCCCAAACTTTGAGCAAAATCCGTCGAGGATGCGTTTGGGGGGAAGAAAATCTACACCCCCAACTTTGAGCAAAATCGCATTGTGGAAGCTACTGGGATGATTGTGGATGAAAATGGGGATATTTTCTTCGTTGCTCAAGCTTCTCCTCAAAGTGCGCCGTCTTTTAATAATGCTTCTTGTGGGAAGAGATAGTTGTTGGTTGTTGGTTGTTGGTTGTTGGTTGTAAGTTGTTACTTCTTACTTATTACTTATTACTCCTTACTCCTTAGTTGTTTGAATAAAATATAAAACCTTGCCCCCATCCCCTCTCCAAAGTATCGGAGAGGGGTGCCTGTAATAGGCGGGGTGAGGTTTTATCTCATTATGCCGACTGACTAATTTTTTTTAATTCTGTAATATTACATAGCAAAAAGAATTTCAATCTGCATAAGTTGGATTTTTAAACCTGTATAAAAGAATAGAAATAAATTAATAATTTCTGAAATCAGTAAACAATATATCTCAAAAAAATAAAGCTATGACTTGCTATAAATTAAATCAAAAGCATTCTAAATTCGTTTGCCTAATTTCTTTGTTGTCTCTAACAATCTTTAGCAATCCAATAGAAAAAAGGACATATTCACCAGAAGTTTTGGATACTCAAATTACTAACTCCGATAGTTTAATTTCTCAGGCTGTTCCCGCAGATTTAGGTTTACCGAAAACAGGTCGTCGTCGAGCAGGTACTAATCGATTTAAAGTATAATATTTTAATGAGTAACAAGTAATAAGTAAGGAGTAACAAGTAATAAGTAAGGAGTAATAAGTAATAAGTAAGGAGTAATAAGTCAGTAAGTCGGTACAAATAAACATAACTCTATTACAGAATAGAAATTGGTTCAAAAGCCTTGTTTCTACTCACTATTCACTTGTCCGGCATTACTATTTTCAATACCAACCTACTTAATAATAAAATCTTGAATGCCAGACTTTTGGCTTTCTATAGATTGGTTGATTACTCTCTTATTATAACAAGAATTTTTCTCAGCCACCTAATTAACCTATTATATTAATTTCGGCTAATTAATTACTATATAAACTAGAGCGATAAGCCCCAAGGACATGTGCTTTGCGTTCGGCGCAGCCCTGCGGCTGTTCGTAATTATTTATTACCCATTACCCATTACTTATTATTCATTTATCTTATTACAGGACTAAGGCTGCGTGTCACAAAACTCGGATGGTGCCGTACCCTTATTGCCTTATTATTAGGTTAAAAAATCAGTCAGTGTACAAGCACCCTACAAATAAAATGTGCCGATTGCGTAAGTCCTATTATTAATTAAAACAGTTACGCGCGTATTATCTAAATTATCCGACTGTATTAGCCACCTGGGACTATAAGTCCCAGTCTAATAGCAAAAGTCCATTAAAATGGACTAAAAATTTGACCTGATGATTTACACAATTGTCACAAAAGCCTGTTTGGAGCCGTACACTCATTGCCTTATTATTAAATTTAAAATTAGTGAGTGTACAAGCACTCTACAACGATCGGAATATGCCAGTTGCCTAAGTGCTATGACTATTTAATTTATTTTTTAGTTAATTATTCATAAGCTGCAAAATTTGAGACTAAGCTGATGTGCAGCTAAATTAAATAATGGGAAAACCTGAAGCTATTGTAGTGCCTTAGCGAAGCGTGTCCAAAGGACATACATCTTGCTCGCTAGTATTATACAAATTAAGTGCGTAACAGCTTACTTCTTACTCCTAACTCCTAACTCCTAACTCCTAACTTCTTACTTCTTACTCCTAACTCCTAACTTCTTACTTCTTACTCCTAACTCCTAACTCCTAACTCCTAACTCCTAACTCCTAACTCCTAACTTCTTACTTCTTACTCCTAACTTCTTACTTCTAACTTCTTACTCCTAACTCCTTACCCATTCAAAAAAAAAGGCGGGCTATTATACCCACCTCAAAAAAATAATTATTCAATTACTCAACTACTACCAATTAACCTAAAACTTTCTTCGCAGTTGCTAAGACATTATCAACACTGAAGCCGAATTTCTCCATAACAGTAGCACCAGGAGCGGAAGCACCAAATCTATCGATGCTTACCATTGCACCTTCAGTACCAACGTATTTGTGCCAACCAAAGCTAGCAGCAGCTTCTACTGATACGCGCTTGGTAACTGCCTTAGGAAAAACAGATTCCTTGTAAGCTTCATCTTGCTCTTCAAACAATTCCCAAGAAGGCATGGAAACTACACGAACTTTCTTGCCTTCACCAGAAAGTTTTTCAGCAGCACCTACACAAAGCTGTACTTCGGAGCCAGTACCAATCAAAATTAAATCTGGAGTTCCGTCGCAATCTACCAAAGTATACGCGCCTTTAACTGTATTCTCGATGGTACTACCTTTCAAGTTGGGTACACCTTGACGAGTGAACGCTAATAAGGTAGGACTATTTGTTTTGGCTTTTTCAATAGCTACCTTGTAAGCCCCAGAAACTTCATTTCCATCTGCGGGACGAATTACTGTTAAATTAGGAATAGCTCTCAATGAAGCCAAAGTTTCAATTGGTTGGTGAGTGGGGCCATCTTCACCTTGTCCAATGGAATCGTGAGTCATTACCCAAATTGAACCAGCTAGAGACAGTGCCGATAAGCGAATCGCAGCACGCATATAGTCGGTAAAGATTAAAAAGGTTGCACCATAAGGAATTAATCCCGAACCGTGGAGCGCCATACCGTTACAGATTGCGCCCATACCATGTTCGCGTACACCGAAGTGGACGTTACGATTTTGATGTTGTCCTTTCTGGAATTCGCCGTCTTCTTTAATTTCGGTCAAGTTGGAGTGGGTTAAGTCAGCGGATCCACCGATCAACTCTGGTATAACTCCTGCTATTTTATTCAAGCAAGCTTGAGAGTATTTACGGGTAGCCAAACCTTTGTCTTCAGGAGTGAATGTAGGTAATACACTATCCCAACCATCAGGAAGCTTGCCGCTCAAATAACGTTCAAATTCTGCTGCTTCATTGGCATATTTAGATTTGTAGCTAGCAAAAGTCTTGTTCCACTCATCTTCGTAGCCAGCACCGCGTTCCACAGCTTTACGCATATGGTTTAAAGCATCTTCTGGTACTACGAAGGGTTCGTGACTCCAACTTAAGTTTTCACGGGTGAGTTTGATTTCATCAGCACCAAGAGCAGCACCGTGAATTCCAGCGGTATTTTGCTTATTGGGTGCACCGTAACCGATGGTGGTTGTCACCTTGATCATGCTGGGTTTATCGGTGACAGATTTAGCTTCTTCAATAGCTTTAGCAATTCCCTCTAAATCGGTATTACCATTTTCAACGTGGAGAACGTGCCAACCGTAAGCTTCAAAGCGCTTGGAAACATCTTCTGTAAATGCTACGTCAGTAGAACCATCAATGGAAATGTGGTTATCGTCGTACAGCGCAATTAATTTACCTAAACCTTGGTGTCCAGCAAAAGAACAAGCTTCACCGGAAACGCCTTCCATGTTACAACCGTCACCCAGAATTACATAGGTGTAATGGTCAACTATTTTCGCATCGGGTTTGTTGTATTTCGCTGCCAAGTGTGCTTCTGCCATTGCCAAACCGACTCCATTGGCAATTCCCTGACCCAAAGGTCCGGTAGTAACTTCTACCCCTGCAGTCACGAAATTTTCGGGGTGTCCGGGAGTTTGGGATTCCCACTGACGGAAATTTTTAATATCTTCTATGGTGACGCTATCATAGCCTGCTAAATAAAGCAGAGCATACTGCAACATAGAACCATGACCAGCGGATAAAACAAAGCGATCGCGGTTGAACCATTTGGGGTTTTTGGGGTTGTACCGCATAAACTTATCCCATAGCACGAACGCCATTGGCGCTGCGCCCATAGGAAGTCCAGGGTGACCGGATTTTGCTTTTTCTACGGCATCAACTGCTAAAAAGCGAATTGAGTTGATACAAAGTTGTTCGAGGGTTTGGGTTTGGGTTGCAACTGCCATAATACGATTGTTTTTAACGACGTTAGCATCAGTATGTAACGAGCCCCGGGTTCTTTTAATTTTTCCGGACCTAGCTAGCTATATTTTCATCATCCCATTGCGGCCTGTGGACGGACAAGACGCACGACCAGCATATTTTTATGAAGGGACTTGGGATTAATTGTATAGAGGATTGCGCCAGTTATTCAGTTTTTAATTAAACTAATTTTTGCACTAAGGTGCTAATCAAGGATGTTTAATAAATATCGTGTTTAAGATTATCCCCCTATGCCCCCTAAAAAAAAGGGGGTTAAAGTCTCCCAATGACGGCGGGGGATATAGTGGGATCTGAAAGTCTGGGAATTTTATTTATGACTTTACTTTTCAATTCTCCAGGCACCATGCTCAAACAGTCATTCGATAAGCGCGAAGCATGAAGGATGAATATTGACGGCCACTCTACGGGTTCCCATGAACATTTTTTTAGAAGAAAAAAATGTTCATGGGTGCCCTGTAAGTTTTTTTGAAGAAAAAACTTTTAAGGGAACCCTTGACTTAATGCTTCATCCTTCATGTATCCTTCAATCAACGTAGTTCTTAAAGGCTAGAGTGACATTGTGACCGCCAAAACCAAAAGAATTGGATAGCGCCACTTCAATGTCAAGAGCACGGCTTTCATTAGCTATGTAATTTAAATCGCATTCGGGGTCTTTATTTGCCAAATTAATTGTCGGTGGAACTCGATTATTGGCGATCGCCAATACTGTCGCTACGGCTTCGATGCCTCCAGAACCACCCAACAGATGACCAGTCATAGATTTGGTAGAACTAATAGCTATTTTATAAGCCTGTTCTCCAAGGGCTTCTTTCATCGCAGCAGTTTCGGTGGGGTCATTTACCGGAGTGCTGGTACCGTGAGCATTGATGTAGGTGACTTGTTGCGGAGTGACTCCGGCATCTTTGAGTGCTAATTGTATGGCTCTTGCCGCACCTTTTCCACCGGGTACTGGCGAGGTCATATGGTAAGCGTCGCAAGTCATACCAGAGCCAATCATTTCGGCATAAATTTTGGCACCGCGACTTAAAGCGTGTTCCAGTTCTTCCAAGATCAAAATGCCCGCACCTTCACCCATGACAAACCCGTCACGATCTTTGTCAAACGGACGACTGGCATGTTTGGGGTCATCATTACGGGTGGAAAGTGTTCTTGCTGAAGCAAACCCAGCCATAGATAAAGGTGTAATTGCCGCTTCACATCCCCCACAAATCATCGCTTGAGCATATCCGTCTTGGATAATACGAAAAGCATCAGCGATGGCATTGGAACCTGCTGCACAGGCTGTAACCGGGCAAGAATTGGGTCCCTTTGCACCGACGTGAATTGCTGTCAAACCAGCAGCCATATTAGCAATCATCATCGGTACCATAAAGGGACTACAACGAGAAGGTCCGCGATTGAGATAGACTTCTTGCTGCTCCTCCATAACCTTTAAGCCGCCAATACCGGAACCAAGCATAATACCTACTTGTTCGGCATTCAAGTCATTGATAACTAATTGCGCATCAGAAAGAGCTTGTTTTGCAGCCGAAACCCCAAATTGAGCAAACCTAGCCATACGCTTGGCTTCTTTTCGGTCCATATACTCGTGCGGATCGAAATCTTTTACCTCTCCAGCGATGCGGCAATCATGGCGTGAGGCATCAAATAAAGTTATTTCACCAATACCATTACGACCACTCGCTAATCCTTCCCAATATTGTTCTGGTGTGTTACCAATCGGTGTAATCGCGCCAACACCAGTTACAACAACGCGCTTACGTTTAAATTCTGTCATGATGATATTTATGGTGGCTCGACCTACCCCGCAGTTCAACACATAGGAAGCTGTCAACTAAAAATTAGGAACTAGGGATAAGAGAATTGTAATAGTTCGCCAGACAAAAAAGTTCGTTCGGGTTTTCGACTCATTTTTGCCCAATAACTTTTAACTGCTCCTTGTCCCTAATCCCTAATTATCTATTCCCTATGCTAGGCGGATGCGGCGACTTTGGTATTAATGTAGTCAACTGCCTCTTGAACTGTAGTAATTTTTTCGGCGGCTTCGTCGGGAATTTCAATATCAAATTCTTCTTCCAAAGCCATTACTAGTTCTACCGTATCTAAAGAATCAGCCCCTAAGTCGTTGGCAAAATTAGCTTTTGGGGTGATTTTACCATCTTCAACTCCTAATTGTTCAGCAACAATTTTCTTGACATTTTCAAAAATTTCCGATTCTTGGCTCATAGATTTAAAGACCTCTAAGGGTTGCTAAATTTAGCTCTTTATGGATGTCACCGTTTTGAGCATATACATCTTATCGGAAAGCGCGTTCCCATACACGATGTATATGTTTCTATGACAGCAATTTGTATTAATTTTTTTTCCTTGAATCTAGCTATTGCTTGGTATATACACTCAATTTAAATTAATTGCAAGAGTAAAAATAATACAAACAGCTAACATATAGATAGGCGATCCTCATCAATAATTATGGAGAATAAAGAACTTAATACCATACAAGTGTCCAGATTGTTCGGCTTAACTTCATTTCATGAAAAAGATCCACCTAGTGGAAACCCAGTCTTTTGATGACTGGGAGGAAATAGGAAGAAAAGGGATACAACACTCTGGTGAGAGCGTCTGGTTTTCGTGGTATAACCGGTAACAGAAAACGGGATTGCAGTCTCCTTGCCCAATACAACTAAGATGTCTTGGATTTACCCAAGGTTTAGGTGAAAGAACTTCCTAAATAGCTAGACTAAAGAAGCATCTAACCATATGAACCTTCGTTGTGTTATGGCAAGAGTTAGTCAAGAGTTCCCAATATAATTTTTTCAGGAGAAAAATTATATTGGGTATCCGTCAACTCCGCCGTGGCTGGGTTAGTGACACTAAAAGTTACGTCTGCTCTCGGAAATTTTGGAAGAAGTTTATCTGTCCTTCCAACTTTCCGCTTTCCCAATTAATCAAATTGTATTCTATTCCAAATGCTTAAATACGCTTATTTTCCAGGTTGTGTTGCCCAAGGTGCTTGTCGAGAGCTTCATTCTTCCACTGTCGCCCTTTCTCAGGCTTTGGATATTGAACTAATTGAACTTAAAAAAGCGGCTTGTTGCGGTAGCGGTACTTTTAAAGAAGATTCCCAACTATTGGAAGATACAGTCAATGCTCGAAATATTTCTTTGGCAGAAGAATTAAATCTGCCCCTACTAACTCATTGCAGTACTTGTCAAGGTGTTATCTCTCATGTTGATGAACGTCTTAAAGCTTGCGGGCAAAACAATCCTGCTTACTTAAATAAAGTTAACAATTTATTGCAAAAAGAAAGCTGTTCGCCTTATCGCGGAAGTACACAAGTCAAACATCTTCTCTATGCTTTAGTAAGCGATTACGGTTTAGAAAAAATTAAAGAGCGTGTCACGAATAAATTAACTAATCTTAAATGCGCGGCTTTTTATGGCTGCTATTTACTACGCGCTCAAGATATGCCTGCTGAGGATCCTTTTAAACCAGAAGCGATGGAAAATGTTTTCCGTACGGTGGGTGCAACGCCTATTTATTATAGAGGTCGTACTCAATGTTGTGGATGGCCGCTTTCTAGTTATGCTACTACCCAATCTTTCCAAATGGCGGGTAAACATATCAAAGAAGCTATAGAAGCCGGTGCGGATTGCCTGGTTACACCTTGCCCTTTATGTCACCTTAATTTGGATTCTCGTCAACCAGAGGTAGAAAAAGTTATCGGAAGTAAATTAGGTTTACCAGTATTGCATTTACCGCAATTAATCGCTTTAGCCTTGGGGGTTAGTCCCAAAGAGCTTGGTTTACAAAGACATATTGTTTCGACATCCCCAGTATTAGAAAAATTGGGAATTTTATCGAAAAAATAACGATTATATTTCTAATTACCATAGAGGTTAGCATCAAAAGGTGTGCGTCTGGGATATCTTTTGATGCTAACCTAAGTAATTCAGCACAGATAAACCAAGCGGTATTACAGAATGTTTTTTGGCTTCCAAGCCTTATTACTACTCACTACTCACTACTCTCTTCCAAATGGGATTATAATTTTCAACGCCGACCTAATTAATTAAATAAGATTATGCCTCTTTTGCGGGAACATCCAGAATTTTACTCGAATTATCACCCGTAAGATTATTATTTGTTTCTACTACGTTTATATTAACTTTTTTAAATTTGCTTTCCTCTGTTTTAGGCATGACTAATTTCAAAATACTATTTTTGAACTCTGCTTTGATTTCTTCGTTTTTCACGGGCACGGGTAAATTAATCATGCGCTTAAATATACCGTAATGCAATTCTGAACGATAATAACTGCTTTTTTCAGTATTAGATTCATCTTTAATTTCACCGGTAATCAAAACAGCTGTATCTTTTGAATTAACTGCTTTCACCTTTATTTTGATTTATAGCAAAAAATAATGAAATGTGTTAAATCAAAAAAAACTATTTTTTTGATTATAAGACTTACGCAACTGGCATATTTTCTTTGTAGGGTGCTTGTACACTGACTGATTTTTTAACCTAATAATAAGGCTTGTGGTGTCACGCACCAACAGAGTCTTGTGAAAATTGCGTAAGTCCTGGATAATAAAAACGTGAAAAACCCGATTTTTTCGCGAAAAAAATCGGGTTTTGACAGATTTTTGCGATTTTATTGAGAGCGAATTATTTAACCTCTAAATATGGGTTTAATTCCCCACCGCTCAAAGGTGAAAGAAACGGCTCTGCGTGAATGAGTTGGGGTTTAAATCCTCATCTCAATTACAGCCTTCTTCCTTATTCCAACTTCGGCTCTTCCTTCGATTTAAGTTTTCGCTGCAATTGCCTGATATATTGATACATTTCCGGCAATTTCTGAATAATCGCAGAGGATTTTAAATATATTTTGTAAGGAATGGCTGGGTTTCCAGAAACAATTTCTCCTGGTGGCACGTTGCTATGAACTCCGGCTTTCGCGGATACGGTTGCACCATCCCCTATTTTGACTTGATTCGCAATTCCTGATTGTCCTGCTAAGATAACGCGATTACCAATTTTAACTCCTCCAGCGGTAGCTGATTGTCCGGCGATCGCACAACCAAAACCCACTTGAGTGCCATGTCCAATTTGTACTAAGTTGTCAATAATCGTATCATGACCAATGCGAGTTTCTCCTACCGCTGGGCGATCGACTGCACTATTACAACCAATTTCTACTCTATCTTCTAAAACTGTATAGCCAGATTGCTCCATTTTGAACCAGCCTTCTTTTGTGGGAACAAAACCGAAGCCTTCAGCACCAATAACCGTACCGCTGTGAATTACGCAATCGGCACCAATGCGAGAACGTTCGTGAATTGTACAATTGGCGTGTAAGGTAGTGCGATCACCTATCTTAACATCTGGATAAATAACAACATTGGGATGGATGCAGGCATTATTGCCAATTTCTACGTTTTCTTGAATAACAACATGAGCACCAATATAAACGTCACTGCCAATTTTGGCACTCTCGTGAATTACTGCACTCTCGTGAATTACTGGATTGGGATGCCAAGGTTGATAAAATAAGTTGATTGTTTTAGCAAATAACAATCGCGGTTCTTTTGTTGCTATCCAAGCGATTTCATTTTCTTGTGCTTTAAGAAATAGTGATTCATCGTTAGGTAAAATTAGAGCATTAGCAGATGTTTTATCTACCGCATGGGAAAATTTTGGTCCTTCTATATAGCTAATAGTTCCAGTTGTTGCTTCATCAACTGCTGCCAATCCAGTAATTTCTGGATCGAGGTTAGGTAAGTTAACTAGACTAGATAAGATCGCATTTTCACCCAGTTTTTTGACGATTTCGCTGAATTTCATTGTTGCAATTAAAATAACAATAATTTAAGAAAGCTTTCTAATTTGTCTCCACTGACTATTTGTTGTTCTAAATACATTAGATTGAAAAAAAACGAGGATAGAGCACGATATATTAGTTTATATACCGTTTGTTTGACTCACAATAATCGACGTTTCATATTTGTAAGTCATCAGTATAATTTAGGACTTATAAAGTTAGATTATTTATCTAGACCCGAATAGGACCATTAGATACTTTTCATAGCCCATGCAGTGGATAAAACCATTGATTTCTCGTTTTATATAGGTAAGTCCTATTATTGACCAATAACTTTAATTAAAATTAACAGTCGAAGGTAAAATGCTATTAGCAATTACCCATTACTCATTACCAATCCTTAAAGAATGGTAGTTTAAACAAACATGATATTGCCACTATAGTAAAGGCATAGGAGAAAGCTTAGGTTAAAATTCTTTACCCCATGCCCTATGCCCTATGCCATACATCAGTAAAGGCATAGGAGAAAGCTTGGGTTAAAATTCTTTACCCCATGCCCTATGCTCTATGCCCTAAATCAATTTATTTTTATCTCTTAAGCAGTAAATAGTACAACGTTCCGTTACCACCTGTAACCCCAGCCCTATCACCTGCTATTTTCCCAGTACCCATGAAATAATCTACTCTTCCGGGTGTTTTAATGGCGCTACCTGTATCTTGATCCAATACAAATCTACTAACACGACGATACTCTAATTGCCCATTGTCTCCAACATAAGGAAATCTTGTGTTAACCAGCGCTAATGCACCAGGAGGCATCAGAGATTTATCTGTAGCAATGGAACGTTCTGGAGTTAATGGTGCATTAATACTACCAATAGCTGGTTTATTGCCTTTGTCTCTAAAGAAAACAAAACGTTCCCAAAGCGGTAGATAATCGTCCATCGCCTTGGGGTTACGCTGGAAAAAGTTAATAATTCCAGGCATTGTCGTTTGTTTTTGAGTAATTTTTCTGTCTTTAAGTAACGCTCTACCGATACTCGTCCAAGGATAATTGGTTGCTCCGGCATAACCAACACCTGTAACGGTACCATCAGTTAACTTCAGCTTGGCAGAACCTTGGATATGAATTAAGTATGCATCAAAGCGATCGCGGAACCAAAATAGTTCCAAACCGCTTAAGCGGCTATCTTTTCCTAACAAAGCATCCTTTCCTTCCAACTCTAGCCTTGTGGGGTGTGGTTTTTTCCACTGTTTAAAGTCGGGTGGTAATGCATAAATAGGGTACTTGAACTCCGAAGTAGGAACGCGACTTGCTTGGTAAACTGGCTTGTAGTAAGCGGTAAATTTTACGGTACCCTTGCCGTCGTTACCGACTGATTTGTAAAACGCAAACTCGCGTCGAACTGCTGCTTGTAGTTGTGCTGGGGATTTAGATGTACGTACCAATTGACGGAAACGTAACAAACTGCGACGCACGCGGTCTAACGTAATTTCCTTGATGGGATAATTTTGATAAATTTTGGCGGCGCTAGGAGCTTGCAAATAGCGTAAGCTATGATTGATAGACTCAATTAACGCCCAGCGATCGCCAGCTTTACCTTTCCCTTTTCCGCCCCAAAAAAGTTGCTCATCCCAACCCAAGCAGGTGCGTTTGGGGGTACAGTTATTCGACAAACCAATTCGTTTCAATACTCGAGTCGCCGGAGTTATAATCGGTCGCGGTTGCGGTACTCTTCGAGGGATGGTTGGTATAATGATAGGCTGCGGTACTCTTTGTGGAGTGCTTGGCACCGGGGGTGGTGTTATAATCGGCACCTGAGCAACGAGCGGACGTAGGTCGCTAAGTAAAGTAATTCCCAGGCTCAAGGAAAACAAAGCAAGGGTTTTTCTCATGATTTATGTAAATCTTTCAACACTAGAACTAAATATGGGTTCAACTCGAATTGCAACAACCCGAGATGGACGAAGTACCATGTATTCGCCGCTTATATTCTTAATAGGCACGTTGATAAAGTCATGAGAAGCAGCCTTGGGCATAAGTTCGCCGCTGTACCACTTCTGAAACTCTTGAATTGTCGGAAAACGTACTTCTTCACGGTGTCCACTTTCCATCAATAGGTATACTGCGTATTCACTTGCATTTCTAGGCATAACTTTTGAATCATTTGAAACACATCCACCATATTGTTAACCCACCATATACCCTAATGGAAAGGGGAGGGAACCCGGATATTGAAAAATATATTGACGGGCATCTATAGAAATTTTTTTCTTCTAAAAAAATTCCTGCGGGAACCCTTGACATTTGCAGCATTGGGAATGCTGAAGTATCATAATTCTCAATTAGTTTTTTAGTGTTCGTTACCCGACAGTCGTAATTACCACTTGTAATAATTGAAAAATACGAATTATTTCGGAGTTATTGAACGAGGGCGATAAGCAACCTCAATCTTTCCCTCATGACGCAAGGTAACTGAAAAACTGTTCCCAATAGTCTATTGATTTCATCGATTTTTCCGACTCTTTAAAAATTTATATAGGTTTTTGGTCACACTGACTCAGGCTGCGTATAATATTGAGATTCCATGGGTTTATGCTGCACCGCTGATAATGAGCGTTAATTTATTAATTTATTCAAGCTCCCATGGATACTGAGTTTATAAACACAAATATAAGTAGAGATCAAAAATTAGTTTTCTTAAACTACCGAGACCCTTTGAGATCGTATTTATTTTTTCAAAGATGTCCTTACCCTAGCAATCAAAATCTTTGAAGCATAATTTATTACCTATTATCACCTTAAATGTCAAGAGCTATTAATTACTTTTTACTTATTATATGTAAATACTTAGATTATGTTTTTATTTAATACTTATTTTCGCTAAATATTAAATTTAGTAATCAATAAGTTAAATTACTACTTATAGTATTACATTGACCGCGGTCGTCTATCAACAAATCCCATATTTAGCAATAGTAGTAAAAAAATCGAATAAAAGTAAAATACTCGATTATATACAGGTTAAGCATAAACAAAGGAATTTTACAGTTAAATATATAGCAAATAACACGGGAAACTCTGATTCAAATTTATATAAATTTCTTACTTTTTACTAAAAAAAATAAAATATGTACAAAGGTAGATGCAATCCCTACCCAGGAGTAACATATCATACTATTGAAAATAGATATACCATTCGTTAGAACTACAAAAATTACCGCCGCAGAACAGATGGGGCGATCAAATAATCGATGTGTTACATTAACCACTTAAGCCAAAACAATTCGGATCGAGATATAGTGCATTCAAAATTTCTAAAAGTTGCACGTGTATTAGTATCGTTTATCGTTGTTGCAATTTTCATAGTAACAGGGTGGTTAGTTACTCGGGATGAAAAATTCCTACTATCTGATTCAGCTTTTATAATTGCTTGTGAAGCTGCAGTGACAATTACAATTTTTGCAATATTGATTTGGAAAGGTACGAGGATAATTGAAGGTGCTTGCAGTCAGCGGGATAAGGCAATAAATGCACTCAAGGAAAATGAAGCAAAGTTCAGGAATGTTGTAGATACAAGCCTGATCGGAATTATAGAAGTGAATGCCGATGGTAATATTCGTATGGCCAACGATGAATTTCTAAAGATAACAGGCTATACGCATTATTATTTGCAAGCTGGTAAATTAAATTGGTTTGATATTACGCCATCAGAATATAAAGATATAGATAAACAAAACTTTTCTCAAGCTAAGACGGTTGGAAGTTGCACACCCTACAAGAAAGAATTAATTTGTGCTGATGGCAGGCAAGTTACAGTTAAGGTTAATTGTACCTCCATTCGTGAGAAAGCTAAACCCAATACATATATTATTAATGTCACCGAAGGCAATCAAATTGAACAAAATTCTATTTACCAGCAAAATTGGTTAGAACATTTGCTTGATATGATGCCAGTACCGCTGTTGTTAATTGAACCGGGAACAGCTAGAGTCACTTTTGCGAATAAAGCATCTAACGAAATGGTAGGTGGGAAATTTCCTCTGGCACAATCTCAAGAAGAACATCGAAAATTATATCGTTTTAATAATGAATCGGGGAAAGTTATCGATTCGGAACTTACACCCTTGATACGAGTTGCACTGGGTGAAAGACTTGAAGGAATTGAGATTAACTGGTTAGAAGGAGAAACTATCCGTCCAATACGGCTATTTGCAGATACTTTACCCCCAATGTTCGGTTACGGAGCTACTTGTGTAGCCTTATTAGAGGATATTACTAAAATCAGGCAGTTAGAAACATCTTTGAGTTTGGGGAATGAAAGGCTTGAGTTACTATTTGAAACAACTCAAGATTTAATATCTTCAGAAAAGCCAGAAGAATTAATCAAAATTTTATTTAGTGAGATTGCTGAAAAAATAGGTTTAGATTGTTATTTATATTATTTAGCAGAACAAAATTCTCAAGAAATAAAGTTAACTTCTTATAGTGGAATTTCTTGTTCCCAAGCAAAAAATTTTGAATGGCAAAAATTCGATCAAGGAATTTGCGGTACTGTAGCCCAAAAGCGTAGGGCGATCAAGATAGAAAATGTACCATTATCCAAAGATCCAAGCACAGAATCTATTCGTAATTTAGGTATTTTAGCTTACTACAGTTGTCCTTTGATAGCCCAAGGACAGCTTTTAGGTACGATTAGCTTTGGTAGTCGGACTCGTTGGGACTTTGCTAGTAAAGAAATAGGTATAATGCAGGCAGTCTGTAACCAACTAGCGATCGCAATTCAACGGGCTAACTTAATAAATTCCCTACAGCAAGCGAATCGCATCAAAGATGAATTCCTGGCTATTTTATCTCACGAATTGCGATCGCCATTGAATAGTATCTTGGGATGGGCGCAGTATTTACGAGTGCGCAAGCTCGATGAAAGCACCACATCGCGAGCCTTAGAAACTATTGAGCGTAATAGTAGAGAACTTCATAACGTAATCGAAGAATTGCTGGATATGTCGCGGACAACTCAAGGTAAAATGCGGCTTAATATCGGCGAGTGTAATTTAGTTTCAATTCTTGTCACAGCGATGGATAACTTGCGTTCGGCAAGTCTTGCTAAGAAAATAGAAATCAAATTATTAGTTGACAAAGGTTTGGAGACAAATGAAATTGAGAATGCAGGATTTACAGATTATGAAGAGCCGTTGAATCATCTTGGATCTCTAAATACAATTCCTGTTTCCCATGAAGCTATAGTGAAAAATTTCAATTTCTTAGTTGCTGGAGACATTCAGCGTTTAAGACAAGTCATTTGGAATTTACTTTCTAATGCAATTAAGTTTACTTCTTGTGGCGGCTGTATAGAGGTACGATTATCAGAAGAGAAGACAAGCGAAAATTCGTTATCATATGCCGTAATTCAAGTCAGCGATACAGGAATAGGTATAAATTCGGAGTTTCTTCCTTATGTTTTTGACCGTTTTCGTCAGGGTGATAGTTCCAATGCCAGAGCACATAATGGGTTGGGATTGGGGTTAGCAATTGTACGCCATATAGTGGAATTGCATGGTGGTAGCATTGGCGTAGAAAGTCCAGGAGTTGGCAAAGGTTCCACTTTTACAGTCAAATTACCACTTCTCGAATCATTTGAATCCCAATCGGTTAAAAACAAATGTAAAGGTAAAATTGTAGTTATTAATTAGTTATTAATTAGTAAATATTTGCACCACAAGGGCGAGTCGTAATTGGTAATTAGCAGTTATTTAATATACAGTAAAAATAAAAAGTAGAGACTTCCCCATTGCGACATATCTCTACAGAATTTACTATACATTATATTAAGCAAGCAATAATTACTCATTAGCAATTAGAATTAACTTTTAAGTTGACAACGCTCGCCAAGTTCTAGAACCAACAATACCATCTACATTTAAACCTCGACTACTTTGAAAAGCTTTAACTGCCGTTTCAGTTAACACACCAAAATCAGCATCAATTCTAATCGGGTAGCCCTTGGAAACTAAAAGCCGTTGCAAAACTCTCACAGCACTACCTCTGTCGCCAAAACGTAAAGTAGGTAATCTATTATTCACGGCATTTGCTTGCAATATCATTAGTAGTTCTAGTTAGATTGATATTTTCTTCCATCACAAATCCTTACTAACTCCTTCATAGAGACAATCAAGCAATCTCCTAATCGGGATGAATAGGAAATATAATAGCGGATTTCATTCGAGTGAGATTCTACAACTCAAAATTTCCCTTTCATTCAAAGCCTTTCCCATACTGGATGATTATAATTTATGATTTGCCAAATGCACGGTATTTAAACCAGTCACTAAATTAAGTCTTTTTGAGGGCACAAGGTTAGAAGAAGGGGTTTTTAGTTTAATATATTTAGGATGATAGCCGCTATAGTTTTCTAAATTTACTCTAAAATTAATTGATATTATCCTGTTTTAGAAAAACCACAGACAAAAAATTTATCTGTGGTTATAGTTCACCCTCCATGAACTACGATTTCATATCTACAGCGTAATCTAGACGGCAGTGGCTTTACAGTACCCATTGGGGGTACATTTGGAGGGGGAGATAGGAACCCTTGATTTCTTCCGAAGGGGGTTGCTCCAAACTCCGCGAGTTCCATATTCTATGCCCTGGGGTTATCAACCAATCCCTTCAATTGCTGGATGGAAGAAGAAAGCGAATCCCAAGACGGCATAAGTTGCCAGGAGTAAAGTACCTTCTAACCAGTTAGATTTTCCATCAGAACTAATACTGTTTGCAATTAATACTGAGGCAGCAACAGCTACTAATTCAAAGGGATTGAAATCTAAATCCATTGGTTTTCCTAATACTTT
>JBCCSG010000138.1:0-16927 GCA_039200565.1 Cyanobacteria bacterium P01_D01_bin.50
GAGGATATGGCGTTACGCCAAAGGCGTTTAGCTCCGCTAATCGCACAATTCATATCGTGATTCAGCAACGCCGCGACAAAACTATGCTTTCTCATAACAATCTCTCATGAAGTATAAGTCTACAATTAACATTCTAAGTCCGGGTTTATCTAAAAGTGGAAGGCGGTTGCATCTAAAATATATAAAAAAATAATAATTCACCACGATCTTTTATGTTGCTCATCCAGATTTGCATTACCTTGTAGTTGTGTTAGGATTTCCGGTTATATAGTATACTTTTTTCTCTGTAGCAACAGTATTTTTACTTCTACAGGTATAAGTATTACTAAACTTCAAAAAAACTATTTTTATTTCCTAAGATAGATGAAAAACAGAAAAAACCAAAATTATAGTATAAAATTTTTAATATAATTCTCGGTTATCACTTAAGTAGATTAGTCAAAAGTAAACATATATAACCTCAAATATATTAGTAATGTAACAGTATGAATATGCTATTAAAGAAGCATTAGCTACTATCACATAAGTAAGTTATGACTAAAAAGGAGAATTGGATATTAAGACTCTTAGATTGGTATCATCCTCATATGAAACAAGTTTCTACCATAACTATTGCCCAAGTAACAGATATGCATATATTTGCCTCTGAGCAGCAACAACTCCTGGGAATGACTACTACAGAGTCTTTCCATGCAGTTATCGAGCGTTTAAAGGGGCTGCGTGAGGAACTTGATTTATTGTTGTTGACGGGAGACTTATCAGGTGATGGTACGCCACAATCCTACGGAAATTTACAAAATTTACTGAGTCCGTTATTTCTTCCCAGTTACTGGCTACCAGGAAATCACGATAATTTGGCGATTGTAAATGAAGTGTTAAATCTAGGTTTGGTTTCTCGGCGCAAGTGTTTTGAACGTGGCGGATGGAATTTTGTATTGCTAAATTCTTCAGTAGCTGGTAAAGTACATGGTTGTCTGGGTAGCAAAACTTTGGAGTGGTTGGACTTACAGCTAAGCACGATAGTTGATAAACCAACAGCAGTAGCATTACATCATCCTCCCTTCAAGATAAATTCTCGTTGGCTAGATAACAGTAGTTTGCAAAACTCCGAAGATTTTTTTGCCATTTTGGACAAGTACCCACAAGTTAGATTGGTACTGTTTGGTCATATACACCAAGAATTTTACACTCAACGTCACGGTGTCGATTATTTGGGAACTCCCTCAACTTGCGTTCAGTTTCAGCCAGGAAGCCAAAAATTTGCTCTCGATCAAAAGTCACCAGGTTTTCGCTTAATTAAACTTTACCCTAATGGAACCTGGGAAAGTTGGGTTGAACGAGTTCCCTATTTCCACAACACTGCGTTAGCGGCGAATGGATATTGACAAGCCCGTAGTTTTCACCAATTGGGTGCGATTCATCAATTATTAATATTTGAGCAAACACTAGTAATTTTAAGTGCTCATTTTTGATTGATATACGCCCGTGCAGCAAGAGCGAGCGGTCATTTGTGATTAAACTTTATTAAAATTTTAGTTCAAGAGCAAAACTTTGTAAGGGGACAAAGTGAAACTCCCCTGCGACTGAGCCCCAAATCTGCTCGTCAGTTTCTAAGTCTCTTCCTGTGTCTCGGCTAAAAAATTTCTCTCCATCAATTTCAAAGTCGCTGTCAAGGTAAGTATTTTGTCCTTTACGGAATACTATGCATTTTTTGCCTGGTTGAACCATACCTTTAAAGCTGTGACCGGTCCATTCTATAATAAAGTTACAGCCAGATATTTTCTCCAATTCATCCGCCTTTAACGCTTTGAGGCGTTCCAAGTCGCGGGATGCACCATAAAATTTTTCTGCATCTTTAACTTTGTAATTCTCAAGTTCTATGCGATCGCCTGCATCAACTAATTTATAAACGACAACGCGATAGGGGTTGTTAATCATAAAATCGTAAGCTTGCTCTACGTAAAAGCTAACTCCCGATAACAAATCTACAGGTAAAGGACGCATACATACCCGAATGTGAGCGAAAAAAGGCGGATTCTCAAAAGCTTGTTGTTGATTGCTAAAATCGTGAGCCATCCAACGAGCTAAGGTTGGTATATCTGTAGAGTGTGACATTATATCGATCTTGGATGATTTTTTAGATAACGGTATATTACCAAATAAAGTAAAGGGTTAAGGGGCAAATTTTTTCTCCTAAAAAAAATCTGGCAGGGTGCCACTCAGCGTAAATTAAGGAGAAATTAAGAGTTAACAACACCGAAGTTAACCTGTAAAACGCAAAACTCCCCAGAAATATTCATGGAGAAATACCCCTGGGATGTTCGTCATATAGTTAGTTTATATTTAATAGTCTTTATAATCCGCAATGCCCTATGCCCTATTCCCCAAGGCTTATTCTAAGAAAATGATAAATATACAACGCTTGAGTATTACGATCGCGATGACGATTACGACTTGTTTGTTTTGGACTTCGTTAACCCTAGCGAAAGAGAAAAAACCCTTACCACCAAAGAAATTTCCACCTTCTCCCTTAGAGATTACCACACCCGACCCATTAATACCGCCTGGGGCAAACAAACAACCCTTAAGTCTTGAGGAAAAGCGTTCTTTATCAGCGGCTTTGGATAAACTTAATAATGACGCAACCGCAAAACTAAAAGTAGGGGATACCCAAGGAGCCTTTGCTACTTGGAACCGAGAATTACGTTTACGTCGCTATTTGGGTAAGTTAGCAGAAATTGAAGCTTTGTCAAGGGTTGGTGGAGTTGCTTATACTAAAAATAATCGTCAACAAATACAGTATATTACCCAGCGGTTGCAGGTAATTCAAAAACAGGCTCAATCAACCCAAACACAGGATTTACAAGTATTACAAGCACTAGGTGAAGCCTACCGCCAAGTGCGATCGCCATCTTTGGCAGTGGAAGTTTACAACCAAGTTTTGACAATTGTTCGAGATAGTTCAGATATCGCAAGGGAAGTAGATACGCTCAAAACTATTGGCAAGGTGCATCTTGATTGGTTTGATTATCCGGCGGCTGCAACTACTTACGAACAATTACTCAGTTTAGTTTCTAATAATAACGATATTGCAGAATCCTTAAAAGATTTAGCTTATATTTATGACCGTACAAAACAATATCGAAAAGCTATTGATGCACGTACAAAGTTATCATTAGTCTACCGTCAAAGAAACGATATTACCCAGTTAGCAGCATTAAAATTAACAATAGGTTCCGATTACGAAGCTTTAGCCAAGGAAAATCCAAATGAGGTAGATGAAGCTTTTAAAAATTATCAAGAAGCTTATATTATGTCTTGGAATTTACAACAATACGTGCGTGCTGCTGAAGCTTTACAAAAGTTAGTTTCATTATATGTTGCAGAAGGTCAAACAGACGAGGCTTTGCAAACCTCTGCAATTTTATTGCAAGCGGAAGAAAGAGCTTCTAATTTTTACGGTATGATGAATGCTTACCAGAAAATAGGTAAGATTCATCTACAGCGTCAAGAAAATCAGTTGGCGCTTACAGCTTTTCAAAAAGGACTGGAATTAGCACAGCAATTAGGTTATGAAACTAAGGAATTCACAGAGCAAATTCAAAAAATATCGGGAAGAACTTGACATTCAATGTAGATTGCTATGACAATAACCCATTAAACATTTTTTATCAGAAAAATGTTTAATGGGAGCCCTGTGATACTTGCTTAAAATTAAAACGTAATAATAAGGAATCCTAGGCTTGTGACCATCGCGTAAGTACTGTAATTTTATCTTTTAGTTACACGAAGCTACAAAAATTATTGAAGCAGGTTTCTTAGTTGTGGGGTGAATAGGTTCGCGGCATTCTAATATAGAAAAACCGCTGGATTTTAGTAGCGCTATCCATGTTTCTAGTTTGCGAAAATACCAAGGTGCAGCTTGTTTAAATTGAGAATTAAAACCATTCCAAAATTCCTGTCTCCACCCATCCATATAAGGTAATTCCCCACAGCTAATCGCCGGATGAAGTGTTTGAATAAATAATAATCGATTATTTTTTAGTAAACGAGGTATTGAACGAATTAAGTTTTCTACTATTTCTTTTCCAAGCAGAGAAAAATTACAAATAACTGCATCAACGGACGGAATATCTATCTTATTATTGACAATATCTTCGTAGGGGGCAACCAAGAATTTCCCACAATTCATAAGTTGTGCTTTTTCAATTAATCTGGAGACTCCATCCACACCGCAAGCTTTTATTCCTCTAATAGTCAATTCTCGAGTTAACCAACCTTCACCACATCCAATATCGAGAATAGAATCGGGAGAATAACTGATGATCGCATCGATGATGGCTTTATTTGTAATGATTTTTCTGCTTTCTATTTCTTCATTTTCAATCGCAGTTATCCAGGAGTCAGCGTTTTGATTCCAACTATCAAGAACTAATCCGTCGTTGAAAGATGTATTCTCCATTTTTGGCTAATTATAGAGGACGATCCATGCAAATAGACTTAGAACTGTGGAGTATTTTTATAATTCTGGTCTGATAAGTGGATAAAATTTAATTACAGAACATACCAGATAAGTAAGTCGGCGTAAAAAAATATTACTATGTTAAGAAAGGTTTTGAACTTTTCTGCTCAGAAGGCAAGTTAGATTTTGTCAGTGCTTACGATCCTATAAACAACGAGCAAATTAAAGCTTGTAATCGAGCAGGTATTGTGCCTATTGGTTTTCAAGTAGCGGTGGATTCCTTAACAGTTGTAGTTAGTTCTCAAAACGATTTTCTCCCCTCAAATTTGAGCAGAGAAGATCTGAAAAAAATTCTTACTTTTGAGAAATGGTCGGATGTTAATAAAGATTGGTCCTCCAGAGCTATTCAACGTGTTGTTCAATCAGGACAATGGACTGGATCTTCAGCTTTATTTGCCAGAAATATTCTTAAGGGTAATTTGAATCAACTTATTAATGCCACCAATACAAAGTTATATGACTTTGAAGAAGAAGTTGTCCAAAGTGCTCTCGTAAACCCAGATGTTATTGGTATTATTGGATATGCCTATTACAAGCAAAATAAAAGAGAGGTAAGAGCTATTTCTATTGATGGCATTGCTCCTAGTGAAACGAAAAGTTATCCCTTCATAAGTCCAATGTTTATTTATACAGATGCTAAACTGATTCGTAAACGACCTGAAATAAGAGGGTTTATTAATTTTTATTTAAAGAATGTCGATGAGGAAATTACTAATGCTCACTCTTTACCCGCAGAAAAAACAACTTTAAATAAATCGAAAATGAAGCTGCTCAGATTATTAGGAAGAGTTAATTGATATATGTAATTAAACTAGCTTTACAAGTTGCACAATTTAATTTAGTATACGCCTATATTTGTTCAGAAATTAATTCTGCTCAAAAATTAATTACGGCTTCAAATAAATTAAGATCTAAATCTTCCTGTATAAATGATTTTCTTGACAAATACTTGGCTCAAAACTTTAACCGTTGCAGGAATGGCTATTCTTGCCTCCTCAACTTATTTGAATGATGCAAAGGCTCAATCTTTACCTCAGAAAGAAATCTTGATCGCTCAAACTTTTGGTGGAATAGAGCGAAAAGTAGCTCTTAGTGAAGTACCACTGCCCGTTATGGCTTCGGTAAGAACTGTTACTGGTGCCGAACCCGCAGAAGCAGGGGTAGAAATGAAATCGGACGGTTCTATAGTCTATGAATTAAGCGGCCAAAATCAACAAGGCTTTAAATTTGTTGTAGATGCTACTCCTAACGGAAAAATTATCGAAGTTGATGAAGAAATTGATCGCAGTGCTGTTCCTGCAAATGTTCTTCAGGCGCTGCAACGGTGGACACCAGATGCCCAAATTGTCAGTACCTGGCGAAGTACTCGTTTAGGTGAATTTGTCTACGAAATTGTTTTAAATAATGGCTTTTGGACTGAAATTTATATTGATGATACAAAGGTTACAAAGATCACTATTAATCCACTGGAAGAAAGATGATCGAGATCTTGAGATTTCGCAATTGGCAAGCGGTTGTAACCACCGCGATCGCTGCAACAACAATTATTTCTACTACCAATCCTGTTTTTGCTCAATTACTTAGAGGTGGGGGTGCTTCTTTTCCTCAACCCCTGTTCGAGCGTTATCAAAAGGAATACCAACAAGAAACAGGTAAAAACTTTAAATATACAGCCATTGGTAGTGGTGGTGGAATTCGGTTATTTAGCGATCGATCTATAGACTTCGGTGCTACAACTTTGATTCCTACCCCCATTGAACAAAATCAGATGGATGACGGTTTGTTAATGGTTCCTACGGGGGGAGGTGCGATCGCTATTGTTTACAACCTCAAAGATGTAAGTAGCAATGTCAGGTTATCTCGCGATACACTAGCAAAAATATTTACAGGTAAAATTGCTAATTGGAAACAAGTTAATCCCCGTTTTCCCAACAAAGATATTCAAGTTGTAGTTCGCTCCAACAGTAGCGGTACATCTTTTATTTTAACCAAATACTTAGAAAAAATTACTAATGGTAAAATAACAGCTAGCAGAAAGCCAAATTGGGGATTTGAAGTATTTGCAGCACGCGCTGGGGATAGTGGAATCGCAGGAGAAGTACGGCGAATTGATGGTGCTATTGGCTACGTACAAACAGGCGTTGCTCGAAAAAATAATCTATCTGTAGCTAGGATTCAAAATCAAGCTGGACGTTACGTTAAACCAACTTTAAAAGAAACCAAAAAAGCTTTAGCTAACGTCAAGTTTGAAGACGATTTTACTACTGAAGATATTAACGACCCCAAAGATGGTTATCCGTTAGTTAGTTTGACTTGGCTGCTGTTTCATAAAAGATATCCTAATCAAGAAATTTTAACAGCAAATAAGGAATTATTGACATGGATTTTAACTAAAGGTCAAAATTTTAATGAGGAGTTAGAGTTTACAAAAATTCCCGGAGATGTCGCGAATAAAGTGATTGAAACTGCGAATAATGAATTAAAGGTTCGTCCTTATTAATTACGGTCTGGGGTTACAAACCCCAGTCTAATAGCAGAATAAATAAATATCAATAATCGCCTTTATAACTTATAAGTTATGATTCATAGTTATGACGATCGCGCGATCAAGTTATGTGAGGCAAAAAGTACACTAGTACAAATCTATAATTTATCTATAAGTAATTAGCTGAATTATTCTAGTTATATATATAATACTTCCGTTATAGTTCCTATATCTAATATTTTTATGAGGATCAATAAAAATAAAGTTATGAAAAAATTTAAGACTTCGTTATCCCTAACTTCAATAATACTGAGTTCGGGTTTACTAACTTTATCTCCAGCTTTGGCGAAAGAACAAATTAATCATAATTCCGAAATAATTTTCAAAAATAAATTAAAAAATAATTTAAAAATCAGGCTAAAAAATGCTTTTAAAAAATCAAATAATACTGTAGATAATTCCCAAAATATTGAGTTAATAGACCAAAAAGCTACAGCAAATTCAAAAGAATCCCACCTTAGGAAGGAACCCATAATTCCTGCAACTTCAGTTTTCCAACTATCCTCCCAAAATCAATTACCCATAACCGAGAGGGCAGGGCAACCCCAAGTTAAGAAAACTCGAAGATTTCCTACAGTAATTTCACAAACTCCAGGAAATTATAGAGATCCTTACTTTGGTGAAATTATTGATAACACATCTCCTTATTTTGGAGAAGTGATTAATGTCGATCAATTACAAGATATCAGCCCAGATCATTGGGCTTATCAAGCACTGCAAAGCTTAGTAGAAAAATACCGTTGTATTAGTGATTCCTCGAGCGGAGCTTTCAACGGTAATCGAGTCATAAATCGTTATGAATTTGCAGCAGCTTTAAATATTTGTTTGGTAAAAGTTGGACGTTCAATTTACACCTTAGGTAATAGAATCGCCGAACAAAAAGAAGATTTAGCTGTTATGCAAAGATTGCAAGCAGAATTTGCCACAGAATTAGAAACTATTACTGCTAAAGTAGATAACTTAGAACAAAAAGTTGCCCTTGTTGAGAGCCGTCAATTTAGCACTACAACAGTTTTACGAGGTAGTGCAGCTTTTAATTTAATTAGTGCTTTTGGTAACCGTAAAGCTGTTGCCAGGGGTGAAAATCCCACAGAAGACTTAGATGAAAATCTTACCCTTTCAGGGCGAATGAGTCTCAGTTTTGACACCAGCTTTACAGGTAAAGATAGATTGCGAACCAGCATACAAGCAGGAAATGTAAGTAATTATGGCGCTGGTTTCACCGGCACAGATATGACTCGCTTGATTGGTGCCACCAACACCGGTAACGATGTCAGGTTAAGCTCGCTATTTTACGAATTTCCTCTCGGCGATAAGGGGATAATGGCGATCGCACCTGCCGCTGACTTCCCGACTCGCATTTTCCCTGCCCTTAACCCTGTCTTCTCAATTTCCAATTTTGGTGCAGAAAGCCCTATCTACTCCTTTGCTTTTGGTGCTGGTGCAGTAGCTTACTATCAATTTACCGATGAATTAGCTGCAGGTATCAGTTACTTAACCTTTCCTGGTAACAATCCAGATGAAGGACTATTTAAAGGCCAATATACCGCTTTAACTCAGTTAACATATACTCCATCAAATAAAGTTGGCATTGCCTTGACATATGGTCGCTATTATGCACCAGAGCCTGTTGACACAATTAATGTCACTGGAAGTAAAGGAAGCAACTTTGCTCAATTACCTTTTGGTGGTAGTACTGCGACTTCTTCCAACGCTTTAGGTTTACAATTTACTTATAAATTGAGCGATAAATTGATTATAGGAGGTTGGGGAAGCTACTTTAACGCTAATGCTGAATCTTCCCCCAGTGTTAACGGTTTTAGTGGTTCCGAAGGTTCTGATGCGGATATCTGGAGTTGGGCAATTACAGCATCTTTAAAAGATTTTGCTAAATTAGGTTCTCAGGTAAACTTTGTTTTTGGAATGCCTCCCAAGGTTACCAATAATGATGTCTTTGAGCGAGAAGATGAAGATACTTCTTTGCATTTTGAATTATCTTATCGCTACCCACTTACCGACAGAATATTTATCACTCCTGGGTTTTTGGTGATTACGAATCCAGAACATAACGCCAACAATGATACTATTTGGGTTGGGTTGATGCGTACTAGCTTTTCGTTTTAAGTAGGTGGGTGGGAAAAATTAGTGAGTAGTATTCAAGCACAATAAATATGATGGGTGAAGAAAGGGAGGGGGGAGAGGGGGAAGATGGGGAAGAGGGGGGTAGAAGAGATTTTTATACTGCTCGTTTACCCATCAAAATTAATGTGGTCGAATAGTAGTAGTCTGTCCCGTTAGTTTTGATTGGTTTGTAGTTGGGCTTGAGCCCTTCAAAATTCCAGAATATAATGCGCGATTAGCGCTACTACGAACATTTTCCCCCATCATATTTTATGGGACAGACTAGTAGTACAGCACGCTCAGTAAATAAGGTACCCGTTTTAAAAGGTTGTAACCCTTATCCTATAATACTTTTGACCTTTGAGGAACGCCCAAGGAACAAGCTACTTCCAAGTTAGATTACTCTAGAGTAATGACCTTCTATTTTGGATTCAATAAACATTGTCCAAAACCTAAAATCTAAAATCAAATTGTGGTTGAATTATTCCAAGATGTTCCGCAAGTAGAACTATTACAATGGTTTGCAAGAGGTTCTCTCAAACAAAATTTATTACGCTCGATTCGTTTGTGGGTGTGGTTGGGTTCTCTCTATGGTGAACCGAATCTGCGAGTTGGTTTGGATTTAAATGAAGGGTTTACATACGCACAATGGCGAGATTTATTTTTTACTTCTACTCATACTAAAAGGGAGGAGATTCCCCAACATGATGATGTAAATTGTCCCTGTAATAAGACTACGGCGCAATGGTTGTTTAATTCTCAAACTCAAATTGTGGAAGCTGATTGGAAAAAATCCTTGGTTTCCCATGTTGGAATTGATGAATCAAAGTTGAATCAACTCTTACAAAAACGTTTATTTGCTCTCACTCGTCGTTCCCTACAAGCTGATTTGGAAATTTTAGAAAACTTAGGATGGCTGATATATAAAAATCAGAAATATTACGGTGTAAATAAGTATCCTTTGCGTCCTGTAACTGTGATAAATGGAGAGAATACAGCAAAATTTAGTGCTTATGAATTTAACTTCCTCCACGAAGACTTAATGGCGATCGCAGAAAATCTATCTCAAGAAATCAACGGAATACAAAGGTTTTTCGTTCACCTGGATTATGTTATCCCCAAAAGCACCATAGATGTGGTAGAAAATTGGCAATGGGAATTAAAGGAACTGTGGACAAAAAACCCAGTACCTCCGATCCAAGTAACTTACAATAGTGCCAAAATTGCCGATACGGTTGATTGTATAGTCTTTCCGGTATGCATTTATTACATGCAAAGAGCAGTGTATTTATGTGCTTATGGTGAAAGTCCCCAAAGACTATCTGATTGGTATAACTTTCGACTAGATAGGGTGGAATCAATTATGATTCTAGATTGGAAACACCCGCACCTTCCCATGAATTTACAACAGCGCCATCAAAAGCAGAATTTACCAACTCCAGATTATGTAGTCTTAGAAATGACTAAAGCATGGGGATTTGACTTTTATTTACCTTCCCAATTGATGCTGTTGCGATTCGATCGAGACTTTGCACAACGCTACGTCAAAGGAACAGAGCGTCACGAGACATTCTCCGAAATTACTTACGAACAAGCGAAACGATTAATAGGGAAACAAGTTAAATCTCAAAAACAGCAACAGACTTTATTCAAAATTTTAGCCAATCGTTCTTCAGAAGATGCTTACTACCAAGTATTCATTCGATATCAAAATAGTAAACACCGGGATAATAATATCATAATGCGCCTGCGAGCATGGCGACCAAGATGTGAAGTGATTTTTCCTTTTGATTTACGTCAAACGATTGCAGCAGATGTTATCCAAGAATTCCAACTTTACCATAGCTAGCTAAGTTAACAGATACTCTTTCTTTTGTCAAGGATAGAAGAAGAGGTAAAATTTTTAGCAGAATCACAGCAGATTTGAGTTGAATTAAAAACTCAAAATAATAATTTAAACCTTCTCTCTTCTGGAGAGGAGAGATTTGGAGAAGAGTGAACAACATAATAAGAAACTAAAAAACAACCATGAAAACAACAAAATTAACAGCAAAATTTGAAACCGCGCTGGTTTACGCAATTCGTCTCCATGAAAACCAAACTAGAAAAATGAGCGGTGTTCCTTATATTTCCCATTTAATGTCAGTGTCAGCGCTGGTATTAGAAGCTGGAGGAAATGAAGATGAAGCGATCGCAGCTCTATTACATGATAGCGTCGAAGATCGAGGCGGAAGTCAAACCCGCGAGCAAATCCGCAAAATCTTTGGAGATGAGATAGTCGCAATTATTGATGGTTGTACAGAATCCGATACTTATCCCAAACCACCTTGGGAAGAGCGCAAACAGAAGTATTTAGAAAACTTACGTCATGCAACTCCCTCGGTGCGGCGAGTTTCTTTAGCTGATAAACTACATAATGCTCGTAGTTTACTTGAGGGCAGACAAAAATTCGGAGATGAAACTTGGACTAAATTTAAGGGTGGTAAAGAAAAAACTTTATGGTTTTATCGTTCTTTGATTGAGGTATATCAACAAACTGGTTCCGATTGGATGACTTCTGAATTTACTCGAGTTGCTTCCGAATTGATAGAAAGTTCTTGAAATTTGATATTTTTAACGCAGAGGAAAAGGAGGTAAGCGCAGAGGTACGCAGAGTTTTTTAACTTATATGTTGAATAATTTTAATAAGTAGCGAGGCGTTTAATTGTTATGCCGGATAAGAGAGTAGAGAATAGTGAATAGTGAATAGTGAGTGGTAAGGCGGCTTTTAACTCTATTTACCCAAGCTGTAGCATAGCCCTCGTTTATTTGTGCCGACTTACTTACATAGCTGGGGAAGATTAAATTTTTGCGAATTAGAACTCATGTAGAGACGTTCAATTCAATGTCTCTACATTCTTTACGTCTCTATCTCGATCGGCTTTTTCATCGACAATATATAGGTGTTTTTAAATACTTTTTATTAGCTATTTAAGTATAATTATTGAGTTATTTTCGGGTTTATATTCAGAACTAGAGATTTAATTAATACTTCTTACCTTAAGTAAAGCAGTAAGTAAGTTAGGGTTTGAGGGCAATAGTAAGATTGCGAGAGACGAAGGTAGATCTGCCTCACGTAAACTCTAAGATAACCCAATAAACATTCTGTAATATAGCGTAGGTAAATTTTAGACCCATTTACTTACTATATAACCCTTTTGGAAAAATTTAGTTATTACCAATTACTCCTTACTCCTAACTCCTAACTCCTAACTTCTAACTTCTTACTTCTAACTTCTTACTTCTAACTTCTTACTTCTAACTTCTAACTCCTAACTCCTAACTCCTAACTCCTAACTTCTTACTTCTTACCAGATATTTATACTCACCGATCGATCGCGACATTAACGTAAAATTTTACGTAATCAATGGTAACGGAATTGTAGTTAGTAAAAATGCAAAATTAAAGAATCCGTAATTTACTAATTTAGAACATTTTAGTTACTCACGGGCACCCATAATAATTTTTTTAGAAGAAAAAAATTATTATGGGAACCCTTCACCCTAATTTAATTTATGAAAAAATTTCAGGGATTGATTCATAAAGAAAGTCTCCAGAGAAAAAACACTCGCGATTATCGAAATTTTCAACCCAAAAGCTCGCGGGGTTTTTGGGGGAAGATGGGTAAGATTGCTTTTGTTTCGGCTGTTGCGGGAGCTTTGTTTGGCATTTTGTTGAATAGTAAGCCATTTACGCAAGCTAATCTCAATCCGGAAGAAGCGGATTTTTTTGAAGGTAATGCTGTTTCTCAAGGACTATTTTTACAACTAAATCGCCCTGTAAATATTTTGGTGATGGGGATGAGCGTGCTTCCTCCAGATACACAAAATACACCGGAAGAACTAAAAGATTTGGGATATTTACCACAAGTAAATTCCTTTGACGGACTTTCAGATGTGATGTTATTAATTAGGTTCGATCCGAAAAATAACAAAATAAATATGCTTTCTATTCCTAGAGATACCCGCACTAAAATAGAAGGTTATGGCTGGAGCAAAATTAATGCTGCTAATCGTTTTGCTGGTGCTTATTTAAGCGCTAAAACTGTTAGTAGTCTCCTAGGAAATGTGGAAATAAACGGTTACACTCGTATCAATGTTTTGGGAGTAGGTAAACTGATTGATGCTTTAGGAGGAGTAACAGTTAACGTTCCTAAAGATTTGAAATATAAAGATGATTCTCAACATTTATACATTAATCTCAAAGCAGGAGAACAACATCTTAATGGCGAGCAAGCTTTACAACTATTGCGCTTTCGTAACGATGGTAGAGGCGATATTGGACGAATTGAACGTCAGCAGATGGTGATGCAAGCATTAATAGAACAAGCATTAAATCCTGCAACATTAGCGCGATCGCCAATTATTCTCAGTACTGTGAAAGAAAATATTGATACCAATCTCAGCCTTGATAGTTTACTAACTTTAGTTAATTTCGGTGTCGGAATTAATCGCTCAAATATCAAAATGTTAACTTTACCCGGTAGAGTCAGCAGTAAAAATGAGTTTAACGCTAGCTACTGGTTACCAGATGAAGAAGAAATAAAAACGATTATGGCTCGTGATTTTGATATCAGTTATTAATGGTTAGTGGTTAAGAGTTAGTAGTTAGGAGTTAGGAGTTAGGAGTAATGAGTAATGAGTAATGAATTTTGACTTTTGACTTTTAAATTCTTCCCCTCTCCCCTTCTCCCAATACCCCAAAAATAATTATTATTAGTAAGAGATATTAAATTGTAAGAGCCACATGAAATTACCAAATGGCCCCAAAACTCCGGCATTTATCCAAACACTTCAGTTTATCCTTAATCCTTTAGCAATCCTGGAAAACTGTGCTAAACGCTACGGGGATATCTTTACTTTACAGTTGAAAAAAACTGTGGTTTTTGTTAGCAATCCGCAAGCACTACAGCAAATATTAACCAACGATAATAAGAATTTTAGTGCTCCATCAGAAGGAAATAAACCTTTTGAACCATTGATGGGAAAAAATTCTGTAATTATGGCGAGCGGTGATGCACATCGCCGTCAACGTAAATTATTGATGCCTTCATTTCATGGGGATAGGATACGCAGCTATGTGGAAGTGATAAATCAAGTCACCTCGGAGACAATGAATCGGTGGGAAACTGGTAAACAATTCTCTGCTCGAGACGGAATGCAAGCTATTACCATGCGGGTAATTATGCAAGCAGTATTCGGAATATATGAAGGCTCGCGCGCTGTAGAATTAGAAAAGCTCCTAGGTTCAATGTTAGATGCAGGAGGAACTACCCCTCTTAAAGCAGCTTTCTTGATTTTCCCTATTTTACAAAAGGATTTGGGTGCGAAAAGTTATTGGGGTAATTTTCTCCGTGAGAGAGAACGAATTTATCAACTGTTGAATGATGAAATAGAAGAGCGCCGAGCAAATCCAGATGAAGAGCGTAAAGATGTCCTAAGTATGTTAATGGCAGCCCGGGATGAAGACGGCGAAGCTATGACGAATGCTCAATTAAGTGATGAATTGATGACTCTATTAGTCGCAGGGCACGAAACTACTGCTACCGCTACAGCTTGGGCTTTGTACTGGATTCATAAATTGCCTCAAGTGCGACAAAAGTTGTTAGAAGAACTTGATAGTTTAGATGATAATGCTGATTTTAATACTATCAATAAATTGCCATATTTAAATGCAGTTTGCTGTGAAACTTTGCGAATTTATCCGGTAGCAATACTTCTATTTCTGCGACAAGTCGAAACTCCTGTTTCTTTATGCGGTCATGATTTGGAACCAGGTACACTTTTATATGGTTCAATTTATTTAACTCATCAACGAGAAGATTTATATCCTGAACCGAAGAAATTTAAACCGGAACGTTTTTTAGAAAGACAGTTTTCACCTTATGAGTTTATACCTTTTGGTGGTGGTGCAAGACGCTGTATTGGTGCGGCGTTAGCTCAATGTGAAATGAAATTAATTCTAACAAAAATTCTCACTAATTTGGAGTTAGATTTGATTGATAATGGTGATTTAAAACCGAAGCGTCGCGGTATGGTAACTGGTGCCGATCGTCCGATTCAAATGCTTGTAAAAGGTAAGCGAACCATAAAATCTCGCAGTTTTTCAGTAGTTAGTTAAGATTTTTATTTATCTTTTGAAATTATTCGCGATACATGATAAGTATCGCTTTTTTTCTAATTTTAATTTTTTTTATTTAGCATTTTCATAAAAAAATATTTTTGTCAATACTTTAATCATAATTAATCTGCATGTAAATCATATTAAGTAAGATTAATTATCTACCATAGAGCGACTATCAAAAAAATCGTTTTTACCTATTACCAACCAGCCCTCACAGTTTAAAGTAGTTTAGACGCACATCATATTGCGATCTCTGAATTATTAGTTGGAATGACTTAGATGTGAAAGAAAAATTTTCAGTTACTTTAAGGTTTTAACTATTGGTACAGTGAGAAAATAGGAGATTGGAAAATGAATATTTCAACCTTGAAGTTTTGACCTTTGACCAGAGAATGACAAATTCCTTAATCCAAACCCTACAACTAATAGCTAATCCCACAAATTTTTTTGACGATCGTGCTGTAAAATATGGCGATACCTTCACCTTACGAGTCTTGGGTGTGAATTCACCGCCAGTTGTCTTCTTTAGCAGTCCCCAAGCTATTAACGATTGTTTCGCAATACAGCAGCAAAAATTAGATTTTAAAAAAGCTACCCATGTATTTAAACCCTTATTTGGCAGTGATTCTATCGTCTTCCAAGAAGGAAAATCCCACAACCGGCAAAGACAATTATTAATGCCTCCTTTTCATGGCGTACGCCTCAAATCTTACGGCGATATAATCTGTCATATAACTAAAGATGTGTCGCGCAATTGGAAGGCTGGCAATACTATTTCAATGCAGCAAGAAATGCCGGATATTACTTTACATATTATCCTACAAGTGGTATTCGGAATTAGTCCGGGAGTACGTTACGAAAAATTAAGAAATTTATTAACATCGCTATTAGATGATATAACAAAACCTTGGTATTCTAGCTTATTTTTCTTCCCACCTTTACAAAAAGATTTAGGAAAATGGAGTCCCTGGGGAAATTATCTCAAAAGAAGGGAAGAAATAGATAAATTAATATATGCAGAGATTTCCGAACGTAGAAGAAATAATGATAATTTAGGTGAAGATATTTTAAGTCTGTTGATGTCAGCTCGTGACGAAGATGGCGAGAAAATGACAGATAAGGAATTGCGAGATCAATTAGTTTCTTTGCTACTCTTGGGTTACGAAACTACATCTGGAGTTTTGGCGTGGTTATTCTATATGATTCACTCGCATCCAGAAGTCAAAGAGAAAGTAATTCAAGAATTAGACAGTTTAGATAATACAACTTCTCCAGAAACAATCGCTAAATTACCTTTCCTGAGTGCGGTTTGCTCCGAAACCATGCGACTTCATCCCATAGCTTTAATTTGTACTCCACGCATGGCTCTAGATAAAGTAGAAGTGGCAGCACAAAAGTACGATCGCGGAACAGTTTTAGTTCCCTGTATATATTTAGCCCATCGTCGGGAAGCAACTTATAAACAACCAGATAAATTTATCCCAGAAAGATTTCTCAATCAAAAATATTCAGCATTTGAATATCTACCCTTTGGAGGAGGTTATCGCGGTTGTATTGGTAGCGCGTTTGCAGTGTA
>JBCCSG010000139.1:0-16474 GCA_039200565.1 Cyanobacteria bacterium P01_D01_bin.50
AAAGCCAAATTTTCCGCTTCTAACTCCTTAATCCTCTCCTTTAAAGCTTCCTTAGTAGTCCCGTGTCGGTGAATAACCACCTCCCGATAAATTTGTAAGTTAGTATCCTCATTCATCCATCGCTGATAAGTCTTAGTATGCTCCTGAACCGTATGTCCCATATAATCAGCCATAGTTTTTATTGGCACCTGTAACCGATGTCCCCGAATCGCAAAAGCATGACGCAAATCGTAAGGCTTAAAACCGATACCAATATTCCTAAACTTAATATGAATTAGCGCCGTTTTATTACTAAGACTTCCCCCAGAAGATGGTAACTTAATATTCTTTAAATCAAACAATTCCACCCAGTGAGGATACAAAGGAGGAATACCACAAGTTCGTTCGCCCGTCTTCGTACCTCCAGTTAAACTAGGATTCAAATAAACTAAATGAAACTTATTATTTGCATCGGTAAAAGCCTGTAAATCTACAGCAAACAATTCATGAGGTCTTAAACCATAAGTAGCCAACATACCATACAGCCATTGCCACTGTTGAGGTAGCGTCGCATCCTTACCAGCATGACTTGATAAATCCACACCAATAGTAGAAAAACCCTTGATAATTTCCTCATCAGAAGGGATTTTACGTAAAGTTGGTTGCGGTAAAGGTGTAGCATAAGAATCAATAATCTTATTACCATCAAACTCACAAAAATCACAAAACTTCTTTAACTGCCAAACCAAATAAAATCTAGAATTAGTACTAGGTTTAGTATTCTTTAAAGCCTCCTCCAAAGCATCCTCAGTTAAAGCAACATCTTGAGGTAACTTTTTTAAATGCCTTAAATAATGACTTTCCCAAGTTTTTATACCTTGTCTATTCTTCTCGTGAGTCTTCCAAAACTCCTGTTGATAATCCTCAATTAATTCCCCAATAGTTTTAACAGCACTTTCATCACATACAGAATTCAACTTCTGCCCTTGTTTACCTAACAACTCAGGAGTCCATTGAAATTGCTTAGTCATCAACAACAAATCCAATTCCCTAGCCTTCGCGATCGCAGCTTTTAAACCCACATCATTCGCAGGAAAACCGTTTGAAATGGTATACTGTTTATTAGAACTATTATTCTTACCAATATCGAGCGGTTTACAGGGGAAAGTACCTTGCAAAGCTATAGTTTTTCCACAAGTTAATTTAAGCTTAACTTTAACTCGATCTAAACTTAAAGCCAAATTAGCTTGAAAAACGCTATATTTAATTCTCAAATATTCCCGTTCTAACTTGACATACTCATCCTTTGCAGACTGTTTAGCTTTCCATTGCTTCCATTTAGAAGGTTCCCATTTATCAATGCTCGTACCTTCCCATTTTGCTTTACGTGGATTGTAGTTATCGGATTGTTTATCGGACATAAAAAAAAAGTTAATATCCTTTACCTAAAAACAGGGAATAAAAACTCATAAACCTTTGGGTTACGATGCTGCGATAATTAATTTCCACTATCGATCGTAAATGATGGTTTATTTGAGTATAAAATACCCCAATTAGCTGCTGTGACTACATACTACTAAGACATTTTAAACTTATATATTCGTGGATTTTGACACCCAATAAAATAAGTAAGTAAAAATGCTACTTATAAGTATTTAAAAGTCTTGCTATATCCGTTAGAAATTGATTCGGAATATATACAAGCATGACTGTTGTTATAATCAAAAGTGAGGGGCAATAACACTATGAATAAATTTATCCGCGCGCGCTTTAGATATATTCTCCCTTTGATATTATCAGCAATGGTAATGGCGATAGGCAGTTGCAGTCCCAATTCCACCGAAAACAACTCAAACGAAACACCATCGGAGAAATCTCCAGTTGCAAGCAATCCATTTCCCACCCCTAGCAGCGAAATTGGAACCCCTAAAACCGAGATTAATACTAAACCATCCCCAACAGTAAGAACAAGACCATCCCCATCAGCAGAAACCCCCAATCTAAACAAAGCCGCAAGTTCTAAAGTAGATGTCACTGTATACACGAGTGACCTACAATGTCAAGATTATGTAGCTAAAAAAGTATCCGTATCGGTTAACAAACCAGTAGCAGATGCAGTAGGTGAAATTCTTGCAGAAAGAGACAGGGGTGACTTCAACATTTCCAACTATAGAGTCAACGTAAACAATGGCATTGCTACAGTAGACTTACGTTTATCTCCTAACTCTCAACGACAATTTAGCTCCCTATCAAGTTGCGAACAATTCGCTATATTTGGAAGTCTTAAAAAGACTTTAACCAGCAATCCCAAATGGAATATAAAAGATGTTCGTTTTACCGAAGCTGGACAAGAAATCATTTTATAATTTGATAGTTGTTAGTTGTTAGTTAAAAACTATAAAGAAACCCGGTTTATAATCAAAATCGGGTTTCTTTATTCTTACTTTCTTCCTCTCTAGAACTGCCCATTATAGTGGGAAATTCTTATATCATACCTGCCCGATTCTTTGGGAGTGTGGATGTAGGATTCTCCCTGTGGATCGAGTGGTATATCTATTGATGGGATTTGGGAATCCTTATACAATTTAGGGGTTATTTGAACGAGAACCTGGTCTTCAGTGTCGTTATGTAACAATAAATCACTCGGGTCCTTTGATGTGTAATCACGAACATCGCATGATGCACGGTAATCAGGAGCACTTCCGTCGTATCCGAGTTCGGTTAGATTGATTTCGCCATTTGTCAGCTGAGGTTGGATATCTCCTCCACAACTAATAGTGAGTGCATATGCGGGGTTTATGTGGAAGCACCATGTTATTACCGCCAGTGTACATAACATTAACAACAAACTACATAGTTTTGTTACAACCCCACTGTTGATGCTTGATACGCCCAAGACGACGCTGTTTTTCACCATTATCTTGTCCTGTTGCTTTTACAATCATTATTAGACATCTCCGGAAATAACCAAAGTCTTACTATCACTACCCTTTAAATCGCAATACACCCTCCGGGGTGTCGGCGCAGGCCAATCGCCGAACCGCAAAGGTAGTGACATTGTACGTAAAAATAGGGTTTTGATACGCTTACTATTAATAATTAGCAGAAAAGTAGCATATATATAAACGAATTTATTTTGGATTTGGGTCAACTAGTAACCTTCCGCTTTTAAGCTTAGCTATACTAAGCTAAAAAGGTTCTCGAGGGGTGATATAGATAGACTTTATTCTAATTGTTGAAATTATGATCGCGATTATCCTTGTCATAATGGTTGTCATAATGGGGATACAAGAAGCCTGTCTCCGCGATCTTCAAGAAATTGTTGGATATGATGTTCTATAAATTAAGAATTAGGAATCTATTACGATACAGAATGGACTTGCTCGAAGTGGAAGACACATCACCACCACAGATGAAACCGCAGCAGTCAACACCGATACCAAGCAATTTGAATCATTGGCCGCTGTTGTGCCCGTCATGGAGATCATGTTAGACTTGGAACTTGTTCTAAGCAATTGTCTGTGAAGTGACAATCCCTCAATAAATTGATGGAGCTTCAACCTTTTTTCTCAAGCCACTTTTCAACCAACTCAGCCATAATATCGCTCATTTGACGCTCATCAGCAGCAGCAGCCAACTTCAACTTTCGATGCAACTTCTTAGGTAAATAAACAGTAGTACGTACATAATCAGGGTCAGTACTTTTACTTTTAAAAGAAACTTTTTCCTCTTTTATTTCTCCTAGTTCATCTCTTTTCTGACGAGAACGAGCAGCATCAATTAACTCATCAAAACGACTAGTTTTTTTCTTACTCAAGATAAAATCTCCTTGCCAACACCAGCATAACAGCGCCATGCAACTTGCGCTTTTGGGTCATTTACAGCATTAACAGGTACACCTTCTAAAGCTGCTCTTTGAAAAACCGCAAGTCGTTTAATTCCTGTTTTAAAAATTGGTAATTTAGCATTTTTTAAAGCTAATCTTGCCTCTTTCCCCGACTTATTAGGAATTGGAGGAATAATAGTTAGTAAAATTCGATAATTAGCCTTTAACTCCCGAAGTAATTCAACCATTTGCATAGTAGCAGCTAAAGCAATAGCATCCGGCGTAGTAGGTACAATTACTAAATCACATCCGTAAGCAATGCTTTTTAACTCCTCAAAATTAGGTTTTGTAGGAGTGTCAATTACAATATGTTCGTACAAAGGAGCTAAACTAACCGCATCATCCTCCAAGGCCACTTTAAATGGCAAACTACCACGATTAGACCAGTCTAATGCACTACGGTTCAAATCTCCGTCCACTAACAGCGTGTCTGCATTTGTTTGTAAATACGTTGCAAGGTGTAATGCAGTAATAGACTTAGCAACACCGCCTTTGAAGGCCGCTACAGTAATAATCATTTTTCAATATAGTTTTAAGTATAAATTTTACTATAGATTCTTAAACATTTAGACTTTAATACATCTAAATGTTTAAACATTTAGATGTATAGTATTTGAAATAAACTATAGTTTAAATTAAGATGTTAAATATTTCAGATATAAAACAATAATATATGAATTAATTTAAAAAATTTTTACCTCTCAAAAGTCAATACAACCTGTTGAATATTAGAGTAAGGAATCAAAAAAAATAAGGTTAAAAACCGGGTTTCTTTAACAGATGTAGCAACAGTAGATAGACAGGCGGTCCAACATGAACTACAATCTGACTGCGGCAATAGTAAATTCACTCATTGCACAATAAAGCAATATATGCTAGGTAAAAATTTCTCCGTCATCACCTTATGCGGAAGTATCCTAGAAAGATAGGAACATATAAAAGTAGAAGGTAAAGAATATGGATGTAAAGCTAATTCTAGTAGCCCTAACAATCGTGTTTACAGTGTCATGCTTGGTTTTTGGCACCAAGAATGGTTTTTATGATTCAGAAAATTATCACGGCAATGGTTCAGCGCACTAATAAAGATAATTGAGCAGACTCGGTAGCCAAAAATAAGTATTCCAAGGGTTTGAGAACGTGATGCTTCTTTAAATAGTGAATGGAGAGGAAGTTAATCCCAGACGTAACGCGTTCGTCTACTTCCTCTCCTCTTTTTGCAATAAAAATCAAAAAAACAAGTACGCTTCATTATTAAGAAGTGTATAAATAAAACCTTTGTAGCTGAGCTATAGATAATTATGTTTTGTTGAATCCACTGTGCGGGGGGAATATATGAGCGAAGGCAATTCAATAGTCTCTCTTGATGATAGCGTTGCCCGAAGCGAATTAGAATGCTTACCCTATGGCGTTCATCAAGAAGGTGAAGGTATGTGTTTATTGGTGCGAATGGGACCATATCGCATCATTCTAGACTGTGGCTTGACAGATATTTCACCCTTAACAAATGGGTTGAATTTGTCAACGCGTCCCGATTCTACTTCTTTACCAGCAGACATCGTATTAGTCACTCATGCTCATCCAGACCATGCAAGAGGGTTGCTAGCCCTGCACAAAGCATTTCCTCTCATACCAATTTACGCTAGCGTTGTAACCTGTAAGCTACTACCATTAAATTGGTTAGACAAAAAATCGAATGAAACCGCTTCACTCTTTCAAGCATTAGAACTACGTACGACCATAGAACTTAAAAAAAATCTTACCGTAGAATTTTTTCCCTGCGGGCATTTACCCGGCGCAGTCGCAATTTTACTCACCTATACAACGAACGATCGCTCTTATAAATTGCTATATACGGGAGATTTTTTCTTATCTAACTCGCGGCTAGTAGAAGGTTTTCGCTTAGAAGAATTGCGCGGAATCGATTTAGATGTCTTAATAATAGAAGGTAGCTACGGTACCGCTCGCCATCCCCATCGCCGCAATCAAGAAAATCAACTAGCAGAAAGAATTAATCGAGCTATTGCAGAAGGTAGCTCAGTATTAATGCCTACGCCCCTCTTAGGTTTAGGTCAAGAATTATTAATGCTTCTCCGCAGTCATCACCACTTTACCGGCAGAGACATAGATATTTGGGTTGATGGAAACATTGCCGCTGGATGCGATGCTTATCTAGAACTACTGCCTCATCTTCCCCCATCAGTACAGAACTTCGCCCGTCATCAACCATTATTTTGGGATGAACGAGTACGTCCTCGAGTACGCCGTTTAGAAGATTCTCAACCAGGTAAAATTGGCAATTCTCCCTGTATTATTCTTACCGATTACACAATTGATTTAAAAGAATATTGTCAACAACAAAGGGGTTCCTGGCTGATTTTACAACCAGAAAAAACTGATATCCAAGCAGAACATTATTCTGAATTGGGCATTGTAGAAAGCTATCTCCTCGCACAGCATAGCGATGGCCCCGGAACAACCCAATTGATTCATAATTTACGACCTAAACACGTTGTTTTCGTCCACGGTTCACCCGCCTATTTAGCAGACTTAACAGGTTTAGAAGAACTGCAAAACCGCTATCACGTTCACTCTCCCCAGGTTAATACCCTAGTCCAACTCCCCATTGGCGACACCTTCTTACAACCAGCAGCGCCAGACACCAAATATGAAGGCGAACTGACTCAATTAGAAACAGCAGTCCTAATTACACTTTCAGATAATATAACCAGCGATCCCCGGTGGCAACAATTCGGCGACACCGGCTTAGTCGAAGCACGTTGGCAAGGAGAAGAACTTGTATTGCGCGGCTTATCCCCAAGAGAACTTCTCTTACATAATGGCGATCGTAATATTTGGCCATCGTTAGATTGCTGTGGAACCTGCAAACATCAGAGGGGACAACGGTGTTGGAATCCCACGTCCCCCTTGTATAATTTTAAAGTAACATTGGAAGGTTATTGTCCAGCTTTTGAAAGTGAACAATAATAAAAACGGGCAGACTTATAGTCAACCGACATGCTGTATACAGCACCAGTTAACTTATTTTAAGCCTACCCTACCCTGGGTGGCGAGTACAGGCGAGATGACCAAACGGTAAGTGCGCCTTCGCCACAGTTTCTGGTGAGATGGTAAACATCCAACAATTAAAAAGACCAAAAACGCCTTACTCAGGATTGGAATCAGTAAACGGATTGCGAATACGTTCGGCATCCGGACATTCTTCCGTCAACATAGGTTCAACATTACCTCGCGGAACCGAAGCAAGTTTCTGAGTTACAGCGCCAATACTTTCAAGACGAACCATTTCCTCCCAAGAACAAATTTCATCTTCTTCTTCAGTTTCATAGCGCAGGGTGACTAAATCTCCCTCGATATCTATAATGCGGGCGCGTTCAATCCAGCGTTGTTGATCCCGCAAGAAAATACATATCTCCCGCGCATCACAACATAGTTGATAAATCTTGCGGTGTAGCATTCGTGTGCTTCTACCTTTTTCTCAACGTAATTAAATTTGTAAAAACTTGGGATTAATCCCAATAGATAACATTCGCGATTTAGTCTGCGGCACAATACCCAAATCAACATAGTTAGCTATGTAAATTTTGGACCGAAAAAAATAATCATAAGAAACACGCGGAAAGCGGGAAACTCAGAGGCTTCAGCCCACAGAGGGAAGCGACAGGAGTGGTTTTAAGCATCACTGTACTTCCGTTCTGGGTGGATGATTAGTCCGCTCAATGGTTAAATTAGCTTTCTCCCGAAGGGAGACGCTTCGCTAACGACAATGTTTAGGGTCGGCACGTCTGGGAAACACTGGCTTAACTCAGATACACCTGTTTAATTCCCCAGTTATAGAGCTTAGAACTAGCTACGCATTCCAAGGTATGTTGCTTGCGTGGCGCGGATGCGCCATACTTTAACACTTACCCTAAACGTAGGAATTGAATTCTTAATCTGACCAGCTAAGAGTTTCAGGAATATGCCTGAAGCTCAGTGTCTTTAGACCTGAGTTGCTGACAGAAGTGAAAGAACTTAGTATTATCGCCGACTCTATCAAATATTGCCGGTAACTTATTCCTACCATTATGAATTAAATGATACTCCAAAGCAAGTGAATATTGCGGTTGTTTAATTTGCCTACTTATAATCATTACCATTGCCCGGAAGCATGATGGGACCAACTATAAATCCACCTCTATGTTATCGATCTTAACTCATTCTTTCCCCGAGCTTCATCCTAAGTTGAACAATAACCTCAATTTTTATTTCTCAAATAACATTTTAAATCAATCTAAAGCTTGCTGTAGGAGTCATTCTATTATTATTTTCGCGCGAGAAATTCCATAGAAATACTTGAAGATGCTTCTCTTTTAACTTGACCTGCACGAACAGCATCGCACAGCCGCGTCAATGCAGCCACATCTTCTGGCTGATATATTCTGGTAGCTAGCATCTGATGCAGCAGACCTTCAGACTCAACGCTTAAATATCCGGTTTGAAAAGCAGATTCAACAAGTGCGCGAATCATCATTAGTTAAAGCTAGGTTAGCATTTCATCGTTTTTTATTTTGAAACAGCTAAGACTATTTTTAAGTGATTGTATTCACTACTTTGTGTGATTCAAATCACAGCTAGCAACTAACCGCTTGTTAAATAAACAAATTTAAAAGTTAGTTATAACAATTTTACAGGAAAAATTTTTTTTTTGCAAAATAAATAATTTAACTAAAGCCAATTTCTATAATTATTTTATACTTTGTATAACTTTATATATTTAGAATCAATTAAAGAAAAAATTGACGAAAATCCTCATCTTGACTACTCAATGCCACAAAAGGAAGATTAAAAGCAGCGAATTTGTTTGATAAAACTTCACAAGCAGGGCGTTCGGTAGCATAATGTCCAGCATCAACTAAAATAATCCCAGCATCACGACTTTCTTGGAACTGATGAAACTTACAGTCAGAAGTTAAATATACCTTTGCGCCAGTTTTGGATACCGACTGAATGAAACTAGCCCCCGATCCTCCCAAAACAGCCACTTTTTCAACAGACATCTCCAAGTCAGCATTTGGGGAAAAGATTAAATTGGGTGGCTTAAGTATGGAATGAATTTGGGCTAGTAACTCCTGTAAAGTTAAACAAGGTTGAAGAACGCCAACGCGCCCATATCCCAAACCAGGTTGGGTATTTACTATAGGAGATACTTGCTCAAGATTCAAAATTTGCGCCAAAACATCGGCAGTACCATCATTTACTTGGTCAAAGTTAGTATGAGCGCTGTATATACCAATATTATGGATAAACGCTAAACGTACCATTTCCCCAATTGGCGAGCCGGTACGCAGTGACTTGGGGGGAGTAAAAATTAAAGGATGATGAGCAAAAATTAAATTAACCCGATTACCTGAATTTTTCAACTCGATCGCTTCTTGCATCACAGCCAAAGTAGGCGTTAGACAAACTAACACCCCAGCATCTTCCTCTAACACTCCAGGTTCCACTTGCCAACCGCAATTATCCCATTTTTCTTGCCATGCAGGATTTGCCCATTCTTCAAACCAAGTAATTAAGTCAGTAATTTTCATCAATAGTAATTTATTTTTTAGGTATATTTAACTTTAGCGAAGCTTGCTCGCGCAGAAGGTGAAAAGGTTTATCCCATACCCCAACAGCATCCCACTCCCATGCTGCAACTGGTATACATTCAGTAGCAGCAAGATAAGTCAACAGACGATGCTCCGAATCCGGTTCTCGGGAAAAGTCAAAAGGGTTACGATAACGATGTTCCGATATTTGGGGATATTTACCATCATTTTTCTTAATACGTTGTAAAATTTCTTCACCTCGAACAATTAAATTATCTAAAAAATCAAGGCAGAATGGTTCTAAATGTGCTCTTTGGTGAGGTTTTTTTTGTACCCACCTAGCCCAATCAAACCCATACATGAAATCATGAATATATCGGAAGCGAATTTCTGATTTCCTACCAAACATATCCATCAATAAAACAATTTTATTGCCGAAATTTTCTAATAAATCTGCTTTATTTTCGGCGAATATTGTTTGTTTGAGGATACTGCTAACTATAAAATCAAAATCCCAAAATATATTTTCCGGAAAATTATACACCAGGGCATCAACTATTCTTTGCAATGTATCTCGAAAAATTGTGACTAAATTGACATCAGTAACTTGTTGAGTAACCCTAATTTCCAATTGCGTGAAACTAGTAATTAAAGATTTATTTGGATTTAGCGACAAAGGTTTTACAACTGCGAGACTTTCATCCAGAACTTGAAAGGAATTATTAGGTGTAAAATTTGGCTTCATAGAAAAATAATAGCCCGCTCCAACCAATTATAAAAATTAACTTATAATTTAACTTTAATTTAAAAATTAAGTATCAACTCAAAAAGTATAAATAAACTTAATAATTCAACTAATTTTATATTTCATCAAAGATTAAAAAATCTAAAAAAAATACAAGAATACTATACTAACCCCATAAAGAAAGGAGGATGTTAGGTAAGATTGTGTATCAATTTTTAACAGCAGTGGGGTCTCATTAGTCAGAAATATGAACAACCAACTCTCTATAATGATTGCGTTGACGATGCTCCCAAATGTAAATTCCTTGCCAAGTTCCTAATACCAAGTGCCCTCTATTAATAGGAATATGTTCGGAAGTATGAGTAATAGCGGTACGGATATGGGCTGGCATATCGTCAGGCCCTTCATCATCATGTATATAGTATGCTGATTCGGGTACAAGTTTAGCCATAAAATTAGCTAAATCCGTCAAAACATTAGGATCGGCGTTTTCTTGAATTATTAAACTAGCCGAAGTATGACGCAAAAATAAAGTACAAAGCCCAGTTTCTACTCCCGAATCGGCAACTATTGCTTCAATCTTGGGAGTGATGTTGTGCAAAGACTTACCATTAGTAGAAACTCGTAGTAATTTTTGATAGTGAGACATTTGGATTTTCGATTTCTTTGCTGCAATCTGCTGTAATTATTTTAAACTGCTATCTGAATGTCGGAGACATATGATGAATCCAACGTATTAGTGACTATACTTATTCAACTTAAAATAGAGTAACATCACCTAGGAAAAATTACTGTTTTTACGTTAAGTTGCTGATGGGTTGACTAAGTATCGTCTGTAAGAGTTAGTCTGCACAGTTTTGGAATTTACAAGTTCATTAGGGTGATCTCTTTTTCTCAATCAATTATATAGGTTAGTGCAACCATTTTCTTTATAAAAAATAAATTTGAATAATATCAAAATATTACTTAGACAAAATATTATATTAACAGCTTCACAGTATAGAATAAATTACTTCCTAAAAGATAATTTTTCATCAATCTTATGAAAAAATTAAATAATAATTTTTCGTAGCAATATCAGCGATTTTTGTGTAAGTGAATGTTACCTTCCTCGAATGCATAATTATTAAAAATATAATTGGTTTATGCTGCTTTAGAAACCAGTCCAGAAAAATTAAAGCAGAATTTACAAGCAGCTAACAATTAAAAAAGTATAGGCAGAATATTAAACTTAAAGATGTTCAGTTTAATATTCTGTAAGGATCTCTCAAGAAGTCATTTATTTTTTTGTTTTTTACTTTTGATCGAGAATTATTTAGTTTTAAATAAGATAACTTATAGTTTTGGCTATAATTGATTTATGATGCTTATCGTTATATCAAGTCTTGCAATTATTTAGATAATTTTGATATAAGTATTAGCTTTTATTAGGAAATATTGTGCGCTCCTCCTACAAGAAAAATCCCGTAGGCGTACTATTAGTGATTTTGATTTGGAGTTTAGCTATGGGTTGGCTGTTATCTTTAGAAACCCATGGCCACGGTGCTGTTCCCGCCTCGGAAATCGGTACAGTTGATGTAGTACCAGCAGAATACCAATTAGGACAAAAACTTTATCTGGAAAACTGTTCTAGCTGTCATATAGCCATACCACCATCCGTATTACCCACCCAAACTTGGAAAAATTTACTACAAGACGAACAACATTACGGTGCAAGATTGAAACCTTTAGTAGATCCACCAAGAATATTAGTATGGCGCTATCTGTCAACCTTCTCCCGTCCCCACAAACCTGAAGTTAGAACACCTTATAGAGTCAACAAATCGCGTTTCTTTAAGGCTTTGCATCCCCAAGTTGAATTACAGCGTCCAGTACAACTAGGAAGTTGCGTTAGTTGCCATTCCGGTGCTAGCGAATACAACTTCCGAACAGTAAACGATGAACAGTGAACAGTGAACAGTGAGCGGTGAGCAGTAAAAAATTATCTACCCCCTCTACCCCCTCTACCCCCTCTCCCCCATCTCCCCCATCTCCCCAAAACAAGACGGGAAACCAACACCTTTCCCTGGTCGGGGTTTACGGCGCTGCATTGGGAACGAAATGATACTATTAGTTTAGATAAATATAAGTTGTTTCAAGAAACCAATTATTTAGTAAACTGTGACGCTGGTATTACGACCGTTTTTGAGTTAATTTTCTGGGAATGCATCTTTCCCGAACCAAAAAAAGTTCGTTGCTAAGTTTAAATACTTATAATCATTGCCATCATCTATAATTTTTTCTTCCTTGCCTACCCTTAAAATAAAGAAGCCATGCTAAAAACCTTGTTGGGCGACCCCAACGCTCGTAAACTAAAAAAATATCAACCATACATTACTGAAGTTAATCTCTTAGAGGAAGAAATTAAAGTTCTTTCTGATGAAGAGCTTAAGGGTAAAACAGTAGAATTTAAACAACGCCTTGCAAAAGGTGAAACCCTTGATGATATCCTACCCGAAGCCTTTGCCGTCACAAGGGAAGCAGGAAGACGAGTTTTAGGAATGCGCCACTTTGACGTGCAGCTATTGGGGGGGATGATTCTGCACAAGGGACAAATCGCAGAAATGAAAACCGGGGAAGGTAAAACTCTGGTTGCGACATTACCTAGTTATTTAAATGCTTTAACCGGTAAAGGCGTACACGTAATTACCGTTAACGATTACCTAGCCCGTCGTGATGCCGAGTGGATGGGGCAAGTACACCGTTTCTTGGGATTGACAGTGGGACTAATTCAGTCCAGCATGACTCCCGTAGAACGGAAAAAAAATTATGAATGCGATATTACCTACGTTACCAACAGCGAAATCGGTTTTGACTACCTACGGGATAATATGGCAACGTCAATGGCGGATGTTGTACAGCGTCCGTTCAATTATTGCGTAATTGACGAAGTAGATTCTATTTTAATTGATGAAGCAAGAACTCCATTGATTATTTCTGGTCAAGTAGAAAGGCCAACTGAGAAATATATTAAAGCAGCTCAAATTGCCAGGGAATTACTTCAAGAAGAAGATTACGAAGTAGACGAAAAAGCTCGGAACGTACTTTTAACCGATGAAGGTTTTCAGAAGGCAGAGCAGCTTTTAGAAGTAAATGATTTATTCGATCCTGAAGATCCTTGGGCACACTTTGTTTTTAACGCCATCAAAGCCAAGGAATTATTTTTGGCAGACGTAAACTACATTCTTCGTAATGGAGAAGTGGTAATTGTAGATGAATCTACTGGTAGAGTATTACCCGGAAGACGTTGGAGTGATGGACTTCACCAAGCTATTGAAGCTAAAGAAAGTGTAGATATTCAGCCAGAAACCCAAACGCTGGCTTCCATTACCTATCAAAACTTGTTTTTGCTATATCCTAAATTAGGTGGAATGACAGGAACCGCAAAAACAGAAGAAGTAGAATTTGAAAAAATTTACAAACTAGAAGTAACTATAATTCCTACTAACCGTGTCAGACAGCGTAAAGATTTATCTGACATGGTATTTAAGACAGAAGTTGGTAAATGGAAAGCGATTTCTAAAGAATGTGCCGAAATGCACGAAACTGGCAGACCAGTATTAGTAGGAACCACTAGTGTTGAAAAATCTGAATATCTCAGCCAACTGTTGAAACAGATCAGTATTCCCCACGAATTACTCAACGCCAGACCGGAAAACGTCGAACGGGAAGCCGAAATTGTCGCTCAAGCCGGACGCGGGGGTATGGTTACCATTGCTACTAATATGGCTGGTAGAGGTACTGATATTATCTTGGGTGGTAACGCCGAATATATGGCGCGTTTGAAAGTTAGGGAATATTTAATGCCTCGAATTGTTCAGCCAGAAGACGAGGATGTATTTGCCGTTCAAAAAGCAGCCGGTTTACCTTCTGGAGGTGGCGGCGGACAAGGTTTCGTTCCCGGGAAAAAAGTGAAAACCTGGAAAGCTTCCCCCAAAGTATTTCCTACCAATATAACTAAAGAAGCCGAGAATATTCTGAAGGTGGCAGTAGAAGCTTCTGTCAAAGAATATGGCGAACGTAGTTTATCCGAACTCGAAGCCGAAGAAAAAATCGCAGTCGCAGCCGAGAAAGCGCCAACCGAAGATCCGGTAATTCAGAAAATACGCCAAGCATACAACCGCGTTAAAGAAGAATACGAAGCATTCACCGACAAAGAACATGATAAAATTATATCTTTGGGTGGTTTACACGTGATTGGTACCGAGCGCCACGAATCGCGACGGATTGATAACCAATTACGGGGGCGTGCCGGAAGACAAGGAGATCCAGGATCTACAAGATTTTTCCTCAGCTTAGAAGACAACTTGATGCGGATATTCGGTGGCGATCGCGTTGCCAGTTTGATGAATATGTTCCGGGTAGAGGAAGATATGCCCATCGAATCGGGTATGTTAACTCGTAGTTTGGAAGGGGCACAGAAGAAAGTCGAAACTTATTATTACGACATTCGTAAGCAAGTATTTGAGTACGACGAAGTAATGAACAACCAGCGTCGTGCAATTTACGCCGAACGTCGTAGAGTATTAGAAGGGCAGGATCTCAAAGAGCAGGTAATTAAATATGCCGAGAAAACGATGGATGACATCGTTGATTATTACATCAACCCAGACTTACCATCGGAAGAATGGGAATTAGATAAATTAACGGAAAAAGTCAAAGAATTCGTTTATTTATTATCGGATTTGCAACCTTCTCACTTAGAAGACATGTCCGTGAGCGATATCAAAGCCTTTTTACACGAACAGGTTCGCATCGCTTACGACATGAAGGAAGCCGAAGTCGATCAAATTCAACCCGGATTGATGCGTCAAGCAGAGCGGTTCTTTATTTTACAGCGAATTGACACTCTATGGCGCGAACATTTACAACAAATGGAAGCTTTGAGGGAATCAGTAGGATTACGTGGTTACGGTCAAAAAGATCCGTTAATTGAATACAAGAGTGAAGGTTACGAACTATTCCTGGATATGATGACAAATATCCGTCGCGATGTTGTTTACTCCTTATTCATGTTCCAACCACAGCCACAATCGGCAGCGTAAAGGAGGTGACGGGCACCCATAAGAATTTTTTTCTTCTAAAAAAATTCTTATGGGAACCCTTGACAAGGGGTTTTTAGCTGAAACCGGAGAAGCTCCACATCCGATCGGATAGTCCGCTCAAGTCGGCGGCAGTCGCTACATACTGCGGGAACCTCCCTCCGGGTTCAGCATTTGCTCATGGGGGAAACCCCCTTTACCGCAATGCTTCACCGCAACGCGCTGCCACCGATACCGGGTACCGCATCTGCGGGAGTTGAGGATACAAGTTATTCCATCCTTACTTCCACTGTCTACACACATCTTGAATTGCGGTGACTGTTCCTCTTAAGGCTTCTTTACTACCCAAGGCGATAATGGCATCGGTTAATTTGGGGATGTCTTCTAGTAATTTGGGACGAGTGTGATGGGATAAGTTGTGAAGGATTTCGCACCAAAACTTATATTCTATATTGGTAAGGTCAAGTTCTGGGAATAAACTACTGAAAGTATAAGCACGGTTAGATTCATCTTGTATACCACGGGCTGCTTCTAATACTTGCTGTAACTGTTCTGGGGAAAGATGTGGTGCTAACTTACCTAGGGTTTTGGCACGTTTGTATTTATCTTTTATACCAAGAGATGCTTCTAATGCTTCCTGGAGTATTTCTGGGGAAAGATGTGGTGCTAATTCACCCAGGGCATCGGCACGTTCATATTCACCTTGTATACCACGGGCTGCTTCTAATGCTTCCTGGAATATTTCTGGGGAAAGATGTGGTGCTAACTTACCTAGGGTTTTAGCACGGTAATATTCATTTCTTATTCCACGGGCTGCTTCTAATGCCTGCTGTAACTTTTTCGGGGAAAGATGTGGTGCTGACTTACCTAGGATATCAGCACGGTTAGACTCATAATATACATAATGGAGTGCTGCTAATGCTTCCTGGAATATTTCTGGGGAAAGATGTGGTGCTAACTTACCTAGGGCATCGGCACGGTCAGAATTACTTTGTATACCACGGGCTGCTTCTAATGCTTCGTGGAATATTTCTGGGGAAAGATGTGGTGCTAATTCACCTAGGACATCGGCACGTTCGTATTCATCTTGTATACCACGGGCTGCTTCTAATGCTTCGTGGAATATTTCTGGGGAAAGATGTGGTGCTAATTCACCTAGGACATCGGCACGTTCGTATTCATCTTGTATACCACG
>JBCCSG010000140.1:0-16366 GCA_039200565.1 Cyanobacteria bacterium P01_D01_bin.50
TCGAACAAGAAGGTTGGTTTTAATTTGGGCCATAGCCCATGCAGTATACGAAATATTTAAAAGATATTCAACTCTACTCTTACACTTGCCGGCAAGCGCTATTTCCTATCCTCAAACCTCTACCCGATTCAGTGGTAGGGGCTATTTGTTTGTGTTGAATATGAAGCCAAATACTGCTTTTGACTAAATTTTCTAAGACATTTAAACAATTCGAGAGGGTGTAAAGCACTTTTGGTAGCCAAGGGTTTGGGTAGCATCCCTACAGGTGTAAATTTATTTTTTCGTAGTGGGAGCGTCTTCACCCAGAAAAGAGCGCTAGCGAGCAAGATGTAAGCGCTAAGTCTTCGGTACGCACACACAACGCGCAGGCACTACAAATTTATTTTTGCCTTCATTGGGATGCTCCCAGGGTTTGGGCAAATACTAGAAGTTTATACGTATGAATATCGATGAAAGTGCTTTAGTTGAAACCATGAAAATCCCATTCGATATTCAAATGCAGGAAATTGTCCTCGCCACATTCGCTGCTACAGAACCAAAATCTATCCTCCTCGATCGTAGGAAGAAGCATTAAGCAGGAACTTTGATGCAGTTACCTGAAATTCAACAGCTATATTTATCCGGAAAAATCCTGTTTTTTACGGATTAAATCTACTTATTTCCCATTAGCTTATTTGTGGCAATTAAATCGATTAAAATACGAGAATTTTTCCAATCTTTGATTCTTTACAAAGTTTTGCTTTAAATATAGATAAATTTTAACAAAGCATAAGAATAAATGACTTTTTCGGAGCTATTCCGAACACAATAAATACGCAAATAAATGTATTTTAAATCAGGATAAATTTAAGTAATTTACCTTAATTTATAACCATAATAAAGTTACGATAAATCCTGGACGTAAGGGATGACATATTCACTGAGGTAGAAATACTATACAAACATGGATACGAAAAAACACACAAACAAGTATCCAAGAGAAACTTTTAAAAAATCAGTATTTTCTGGAGAAATTAAAATGAAAAACTTCAAAAAGTTAGTAAAAACACTCGCAGTTTCCACTATCGGTTTAGGTATTGCTACTGGAACCATCTCAGAAGCACAAGCTGCTTCATTAGCTCCTACACAAGAAGGTGAAATCAAAATAGATAATATTGGTGGTTGTTTAAACCCTTTAGACCCCACACAATGTATTGACACAACCACACTCCCATTCGCTTACGAAGTTACGAGTTTGGGATATGACAACAACTTTGATCCAAGCCGCTTGTTTGCCGATCGAAGAGACACTGACAATGACTATGGATTTGGGATTCAATTCATAGGTGATGACGAAGGAACAAATACAGAGAGTGGAATCTGGTTCCGCCCAGTAGCTATCCAGGGTGGTGTACCTGTTGAAGGAGACGGAGGTTTAGAAGTTGGTCAGTTCAAGTTCGACTTTTTAGGCAAAATTGCCAATGAAGTAAGACTAGACTTCTTTGATGTCGAAGATAGCGGTTTCAGCGGCATTCTAAAAGTCAACGGTGCAGATGTCGATCCCGAGGATTTTCTATTAGACGGAGGAGAAGACGGCAACACCCAAACCTTACGTTTGGAAAATGTAAGCAGCTTCGTAGTCCAGTTGGGTAACGTCAACAGCAGCCAATTCCCCACTGGTGATGGTGTTAACTTAGCAGTCAGCGTACCCGAGTCAGAAACCAGCATTGCCTTGAGCCTTGTAGCAGTAGCTGGAGTACTTACCCTCAAGCGCCGCAAAAAAGCTTCACAAAAAGTTTAAATCCAATTAGTAATTTACCCTTACTTATTGCACTAAAGGGTCGCATTTCACCACTAAATATATTTCCAGATTATTTAATATAAAAAATATCAGGAAATACGCATCTATAATTATAAAAATTTTTCCTTCTCTTAAAATCTTCATTGAGTAGATAGATAATCTAACTGTAGCAGTTAAATTATCTTACTACTCAATTTTTTTTGCCTTAAAAACATCCGAATTAACACTGACATCTCCTAGTTATTACTGAAAAAGTCTTGATTAATTTGAAGCTAAAGACTTAAAACTAAAAAAATAATAGTGTTTCTTCGGTTTAGAGAGTAAATTAAAATCTATTTTCAATAATTAGTTACACATGAAATATGGCGATTATCCGGAAGATGGTTATATTTTTATCTCAAAATAAAGTTTGGGTTAATTATGTGATTTAGGACTTACGTTTTTGCAAGTAAGTCGATTAACTTAGTGAGTAATCGGAGGCGAACAAAACAAATAAGTTACCGCCTCATTTGAATAAAGAGAAAAAGGGAAATCATGCGTAGATTAAAAGTTATTGCTGCAATTTGTGGTGTTGGTTTAGGATTTGCTGCTTCTGCACCTGCTGCTCATGCTGGTAGTTTCAACTTTATACCTCAAGAAGAAACTGAAATTGAAACAGATCTTGGATGTCTTGATCCCACTCAGTGTAAGAGCATCGATGGTGTCACAATTAACAGTCTAGATATAGATCCAAATGACGATTTCGGACAAAGCAGATTATTTGTTGATAAAAAAGGAACTGACAACAGTTACACTGATGGATCAATTTCGATTTCATTCGACGACGAAGATACTGGAACAAATGAAGACGGGGGGTATTGGTTGCGTGCTGCGGCTATCAAGAATGATGGTACCACTCCTCAAAACGGTCAATTAGAAACAGGCTTATTTGAATTTGTATTTGACGACACCGTTGACAAAATTACTCTTGACTTCTTTGATATAGAAGGTTCAGCAGGCGAAACCGGAATTGTTTCACTTAATGGTACTGCTTATGATAGTGTGTTAACACCAGGAGACGATAATGCAGTAACCTTGGAGAATGTAAATTCTTTCACAATCCGGCTTGGTGATTATACATCTTTTGATGGAAATGGTGATGGTGTAACCCTGTCTGGATTTAAAACTTCCCGGCAATTTGCTAAAGCTGTACCCGAACCCACAACAACCTTCAGCCTTGGTGCTTTAGCAGTAGCTGGTATGTTCGGTGTCAAGAAGCGTAAAAAGTTGAAAAAGTAGATTATTGTTATGAACAAACCATAGTCAATTCTTTTTAAGAACTTTTTTTAACACCCGGTCTACACTAATATTTCAGATACACTCATCGCAAGTATAATTGGAGTGTATCTAACTCAAACCAAAGACAAATATTTTTTGTAGATGCGCCAACATTTCATACTTTTTTGACGAAATTTTTCAATTAAATTGTATCTACTAGAGGGGTTTAGAATCAATTTCTAAACCCCTAATTTATTTTATTTATATACAATAAAATTTTTAAATCCTCATTGACATAGTAATATCATGTCCGTTTAATTACAGAAAATTTTAACTTACAAATACCTGCGGCCAAGTTGTAAAGACAAAAACTATAACTGCTGCTAGGGCTAAAAAAGCCTGTATGATATTTCCAATCAAACTACCTACAACAATTCCTAAACCTGCTTTAATTGCCACGAATAAATTCCGTCGATAAATTAATTCGCCAATAATCGCTCCTAAAAGCGGGCCAATAAAAATTCCGATCAAAGGGCCACCAATAAGTAAAAAAGGTGGCAACAATCCCAAGAATGCGACTACAAAACCAACCATCGCTCCAATTTGTCCCCACTTACTTGCACCGGCTTTTTTTGCTCCTAAGTATCCAGCAAAAAAATCAATTCCCATACTCAGCAGCAAAACAACTCCTGTAACAATCAAAGGTAAGCTAATGGTGGCGAAGGAACCTTTAATAAATCCCCAAATAATAATCGCAATTAAAACTAAGCTTGTTCCAGGTATTCCAGGAATTACAGCACCAATAACACCCACAAGCATCAACAAAATAAGTAGCCAGTAGATTATTTCCATATTTCTTAGTCGATCGTCAAGTATAGAGGGGATGATCGGATGGAGAAGATGAGGGGATAGGGAGAAAAATTTAAATTTTAACTCCTAACTCATTAATCATTACTCCTAACTCTTTTGAGAGATTCCCCCCTTCAAAGTAACAGCTAATTTATCAGCGATGCCAGCAATCCAACTTTCGTCTTGTTTGGTATAACTACGTGGAGCGTGTGCTCCTAAAATTAAGGCACCTTCTTGACCAATTGGTTGACAAATCACACCTTGAGTATTGCTTGGTAAGTAATCAAATTCAACTCTTCCGGGATACACTTTTAAATCTACTAAATAGACTGGCTGATGCTTTTCTAAAACTCTTTTTAATATTGCTCCTGGCGATACGTCAGATTTTTCTCCTAAAATTCCGCGACGTAATAAAACTTTGTCTTGGTAGTAAACTACTACACAACGAGTTACTGTATTCGTCAATAATAAATGGGATGCCCAAGCTAATTCTACTTTGATCGCATCTGATAAATCTGGCGCTAGAATAAAACCTTTTTCACCGATAAGTTCTACGGTGTCTGGTGTTCTGGGTTGTACCTGCTGCCAAATTAAACCCGTTAATATCAAAACGGCGCTTAAAATTACACCAAGTACATCAGCACGAGCTTGAGATTCAGTTAGTTCTGGTGATTGTAGGCGGTTTATTAACAAAAGTACAGCGCCTAGCCCACCTACAACGATAGGTAGACGCCTCAAAAAGCGATTGGGATCTGGTTTAGCCATGAAGAAGAATTGAGTTATGAGTTATGAGTTATGAGTTATGAGCTATGAATTATGAGTTATGAGCTATGAATTATGAGTTATGAGTCATTAGCTATGTTTAATAAATTGTTTACCGTACCTATATCATAGGGATTTTTACAGTTTCACTATCACTGTGGATTCCACGAAAAGTACCGCATTACATCTAACTCCTCACTCCTCACTCTTAACTCCTAACTGTTGTATTCACTCTTCACTGTTAAATCCTCACCCCATCTTATTCCTCTCCTGGTTCGATTATGCGTTGAAACAAATATCCCGTACCTCTTGCAGTCAGAATTAATTCTGGATTTGAAGGATCGTCTTCTAATTTTGCTCGCAGACGGGAAATATGTACATCTACTACACGGGTATCTACATGCCGCTCTGGGGTATATCCCCACACCTCTTGTAAAATTTCGGAACGGGAAAAAGCTTCTCCCGAGCGACTTACTAAAAGTTCGAGCAGGTTGAATTCCATTCCTGTCAATCGAATGCGTTCGTCACCTTTGTAGACTTGACGCTTATTTGTGTCGATTTTGATAGTACTTACATGTATTACCCCAGAACTAGGAATTCCAGAAGCACTAGTTTTGTCTACTCGTCGCAGTACGGAACGAATGCGAGCTTCTAGTTCTTTGGGGGAAAATGGTTTTACTACATAGTCATCTGCACCTAGTTCTAAGCCGGTAATTCTGTCTGCCACATCTCCCAAAGCTGTTAGCATAATGATTGGGACATCGGATTCTTTCCGTAATTCTTGACAGACACCATAGCCGTCTAGCTTGGGCATCATTACATCTAAAACTACTAAGTCAGGAATTGCTTTACGAAAGGTATCTAAAGCTTCTTCCCCATCGCCAGCGGTGACTACATCGTAGCCTATCATTGAAAGGCGCGTTTCTAAAATCCGGCGAATGCTGGCTTCGTCGTCTACCACCAGGATTTTTTCTTTATGACTCTCCAAGTTTCTCAACGCTCCTTAACTAAAGTTTTTCAAGATTAATTTTTATTCCCATCTTAATTAAGATATCATTCCAATTATTCATTAGTAAAAACCTCAAACTTATTACTATTATTCAATTTTGCTTTGTTCAATAACTTAAAAGAAAATTAAGATTATTTAAGATTATTTAATAAGATAAAGAATGGCAAAGTCAAAAACTTATTATGTTTGCTCTGAATGCGGTGCAGAAACTTCTCAATGGTTTGGTAAGTGTCCGGCTTGCGGAACCTACAATTCTTTAGAAGAAGAGATTGCTGTACAATCCTCTACTGACATCCCTTCCCGAGGAGTCGGTGCTTGGCACTCTCAAATGAGTAAGAAGAAAAACGCGAATAAACCAGCCAAGCCACGAGCATCTTTAAAATTAGACCAAATTAGCGATCGCCAAGTTGAGCGTTGGAGTTCTGGTTATGGAGAGTTAGATCGAGTACTGGGTGGTGGGGTGGTTCCGGGTTCTATGGTGTTAATTGGTGGCGATCCAGGTATCGGTAAATCTACTCTACTATTGCAAGTATCCAATCAGTTATCTCAAAAATATCGTATTCTGTATATCTCGGGGGAAGAATCTGCACAACAGGTTAAGTTAAGGGGTTCGCGTTTGGGTGTTGCAACTTCTCACCACTCTGAAACTAATGGTAATGCTAAAGTTGCTGTAGCAGAAGAGACTCAAGAGGCGGAGAAAAATGGTATCTCGACTAAGGTTGCTAGCGATTTATATATACTACCAGAAACCGATTTAGAAGAAATTTTAAAAGAAATTGAATCTCTCAGACCAAATTTAGCGGTGATTGATAGTATTCAAACGGTATTTTTTCCGGCATTAACCTCCGCTCCCGGTTCGGTAGCACAGGTACGCGAATGTACCGCTGCTTTGATGAAAGTCGCAAAGCATCAAGATATCACCATGTTAATTGTAGGACACGTTACCAAAGAAGGTGCGATCGCTGGTCCTAAAGTCCTCGAACACTTGGTTGATACGGTACTGTATTTTGAAGGTGACAGATTTGCTTCCCATAGATTATTGAGAACTGTAAAAAACCGTTTCGGTGCTACCCATGAAATTGGTATATTTGAAATGGTAACCCGTGGTTTGCGAGAAGTCCCCAACCCCAGTGAATTATTTTTAGGTAGCCGCGACGATCCTGCACCTGGTACTGCGATTGTGGTAGCTTGCGAAGGTACTCGCCCCATTGTTGTAGAATTACAAGCTTTAGTAAGTCCGACTAGTTATACTTCCCCCCGTCGTGCGAGCACTGGAGTCGATCACAGTCGTTTGGTGCAAATTTTGGCAGTTTTAGAAAAAAGAGTCGGAATTCCCATGTCCAAATTAGATTCTTACGTTGCTTCCGCGGGGGGGTTAAATGTAGAAGAGCCGGCAGTCGATTTGGGAGTGGCGATCGCAATTGTTGCTAGTTTCCGAGACAGAATTGTAGATTCAGGCACCGTATTAATTGGTGAAGTCGGTTTAGGGGGACAAGTACGTTCGGTATCGCAAATGGAATTACGGTTAAAAGAAGCAGCGAAACTAGGATTTCAACGAGCGATTGTTCCCAAAGGACAGAAATTTCCCGAATTAAATATCGAAATTTTACCAGTTGCCAAAGTGATAGACGCAATTATTGCAGCCATACCCCAACAAACTCTCACAGATGAAGATTTTGAACTAGATGAGGACATTGATATAGATATAGAGGAGATGGAAGAATGAAAATGAAGTTATGTATTGATAACTCCGCGAGTTCCTAAATTTCTCACTCATAAATGTATTTCAACTAGCGGTAAAATCTGTATTCGCTAAAAACGGAATACCTTGCAGGGTAGCGAATTCACTTCTGCTTCCCAAACCTTCTTCAGCACCTTTTTGATTGTAGAACAAATTACCTGTTTCTAAACTATAGGTAATAAAAGCACTTACTACTACCTAACTTTTAAAAGTATCGCTTCTTTTCCCAGGAAAAAATAGCTAAAGTCCCAAAGACAAGCTTTATAAACTTGAAGTTATAAGTACCTGGGCAAAATTAATTGTATATTTTTTATTGCGAGTTTAACGAAGTGAAACGAAGCAATCGCAAGAGTTTGAGATTGCTTTACTACCTTCGCAATCACACAAATAATTTTGCATACCTACTTATCCTAGAGCTTTACAGCTTACAACACAAAAGTTGATTTTATTCCTGCAAAAGCTCTAATAAATACTATGTAATTTATAAAAGTATTTAAATACTATGATGAAGTTAATATATTTTAGCAATTATCGAATTATAATATTCGCAAAGGTATATTAATCACTTTCTAATAGCTTGATCAAATTTTACACGTTAATTTCAAGATTAATTTTTGTTTAGATATTATTAATTAGATACTGGCTGAGTATTATTATTGTAGTATTTGAAACAAAATACTTGAAAAATTACATAAATTAGTCGTTTTAACAAAATTTATATATTAGGAATTGGGGGTAAAATATGCGAATTCTTTTTACCATTGCTCACTTTTTTAATCCCACAATCAAAGGTAAGCATGCTTCGGAGCAAGCAAATGATCGTTTTCGTTTGCAGGCGTTAACCATGAATATTATGGCTCTGCATCAGTTATTCGGAAAGTCTCAAAATATTATTGATATCGCACAGCGGCTAGCTTTTGGAGCTAACCAATTTCAACAAAACGAAATAGATGTTTTGATTTGCACTACTGGAGAACATCATTTAATAAATCGAATTGAAATACCGCAAAAGTTTTATATACACAACCCTACTAAGGTAGAACCTTTACTTTTAGGGTTTGAGTGTCAGGCAGTTCTGAGAGATTATCTGGGAAAGTATGATTATTATTGCTTTTTAGAAGATGACTTGATTATACATGACCCTTGGTTTTTTATTAAATTAAACTGGTTTACTCAGCATTTAGGTAATCTGAATTTACTTCAACCAAACCGTTATGAAATTTCCTATAAAGGTTTAGTTCATAAAGCATATATTGATGGAAACTTGGCATCACGAGTTACTGCACCCTTCCAAAACGTGCAAAAAAAATCAATAATTGAAGGCAAAATAATGGATGTACCAATTACTTTTAGTCGCACTCTCAACCCTCATGCTGGTTGTTATTTTCTGAATGCCCATCAAATGGATTATTGGGTAAAACAACCTTATTTTCTCGATCGCGATACGAGTTTTATCAGTCCCCTTGAAAGTGCTGCGACTTTGGGGATTATGAAAACATTCCGAGTTTATAAAACCGTACCCGAACAAGCAAGTTTTTTAGAAATTCAACATTTTGGTACGGCATTTTTAAATTTAATTGGTCACCAAGTAGGCTTGACAACGGTAAACCGTTAGTACAATTATCAATGAACAATGAAACGCAAATTACACAGGTGAATACTGTACGATCGTTTACATACACCCGTGGCGGCGTTAGCTTTAGCCTTTTTCAAAGCTTAACAGCGTTTCCGGCTCTCAAATATGATAATTGATTACTGAATCTATGCGTATTTTATTTTTACACTCTAATTTCCCGGCTCAGTTTCGGCATTTAGCTGTAGCTTTGGGCAAAAATCCGAAGAATCAAGTTGTTTTTGGTACTACTCGTCGTGAAGGTTCCCTAGCAGGTGTTTCCAAAGCTATTTATAGTTCTAGTAGAGAAGTTCGTCCTGAAACTCACCATTATGTTAGACCTTTAGAAAAAGCTGTTCTTCAAGGACAAGGTGTTTATCGTTTAGCTGAAGAATTAAAGCAAAAGGGTTTCATCCCAGATATAGTTTACGGTCATTCCGGTTGGGGTCCGACATTATTTATCAAAGATGCTTTTCCTAAAGCCACGTTGCTTTGTTATTTTGAATGGTTCTATCAAGCACATGGTTCCGACGCTGATTTTGACACTACAGATCCTTTAACTGCCGATGATGAAGCTCGGATTCGGATCAAGAATGCTCCTATTTTAATTGACTTATACAGCTGCGATCGCGGTTTGTCTCCCACCAATTGGCAGCGCCAACAGTTTCCCCCAGAATACCAAAGTAAAATTACTGTAAACCATGATGGTATTGATACAAACTATTTTAAACCACAGCCGGGAGCGAAGTTAGTTTTACCACGGATTAATCTCGATCTTTCGGGTGTAGAAGAAATTATCACTTATGTTGCACGGGGTATGGAACCTTATCGAGGTTTTCCACAGTTTATCGAAACTGTTGCAAAAATCCAACAAAAACGACCGAATTGTCATGTGGTAATTGTTGGAGAAAACAGGGTAGCTTATGGAAAACAGCTTCCGGATGGTCAAACTTACAAAGACTTGATGCTTGAAAAAGTACCGCTAGACTTAACAAGAGTTCATTTTACGGGTTTACTGCCTTACAGTGAATATCTGCAAGTATTGCAAGCTTCCTCGGTTCACATTTATTTAACTCGTCCTTTTGTTTTATCTTGGTCAATGTTGGAAGCTTTATCTACTGGCTGCTTAATAGTCGCTTCAAATACAGCACCTGTAACCGAAGTAATTGAAGATGGTGTCAACGGTTTGTTAGTGGATTTCTTTTCACCCCAAGAAATATGTGATCGCGTTGAGGAAGTTCTTGATAATCCCGATAAAATGTCTTTAATTCGAGAGACAGCACGAGAAACTATTCTAGAAAAATATGATTTAGCGCAGTTGTTACCAAAGCATTTGCAGTGGATACAGCAAGACTTAAAATCATAAATTATTTCGAGAAATAAATTATGAGATATTACTCTTACTCATGCGCTTCACGATTGCCTTCTTAACTTAAATGTATAAAAGGTATACTGACAAACCAGAATTTTTAACCTTGAACTGATAAAAAAAGAGACCTTCTCTGACGAGCACCCTGCCAAATTTTTTATCTTAAAAAAATTTGGCAGGGAACCCTTTACCTCTTCGCAACTCCCTAAAATGATATGATGATATATGGTTTATTTTTGATTTATTTTAATATCTAAGCTAAACCAGTATTCATACCTTGCTTTCCGGTAGCTAATTCTACTTTAACTATTTTTCCACCCATTTTTTGAATGCGCTGCTGTTCGCGGAACCAGTTTTCGTAGGCAACTAGTTTGGTGAAGTAGGTATTTTGTAGTTCGCGTTGAGTACGAATTCTAGTTTGACTGGGAACGCAAGCAGTAACTTTAAACATCCGCATGGGATAAAATCTCCTTAATGGTAGCAATCAATAATTTTTTCACAAGAAGAATTTCAGAAATTCGCACAGAGGGAATTAATTTGGGATTGAGTTTTTTAATCCTTTCATTCCTACAATAATACGAAAATCCAATATATTACAACTTTTTTTGCAAAGCTGAATTCTGAATCCTTTATTTTTATTTATTTCAAAAAGAGCAAATCTTTATGGAAATTGCATGGCTGGAAACCAATAATCAATACTAGACAGATGAAACATATCATTTCAAACCCTGAAAAGATAAGCAATCAAACTTTCTAGCACTCATAACTGATTTCCAACCTTCATCATAGTCGTACTAAAAAAATGGCCAGTACTTCTAAAAGTTCTACTAGCTTAAGCCAGAGCAAATGTAGTCGAAATATACGCCCATTTCCTTACCAGCGTCGGGGCCTACCAAGCTTGCGGTTACTTCCTTCATGGCTTGGATAGCTTGTACGGTAGCACCAACGGGTACACCTAAGGAGTTGTAGGTTTCTTTCAAACCGTTGAGTACGCGCTCATCTAAGATGGAAGGATCGCCAGCCAACATAGCGTAGGTAGAATAGCGTAGGTAGTAATCCAAATCGCGGATACAAGCAGCGTAACGGCGAGTGGTGTACATGTTACCACCAGGACGGGTGATATCAGAATACAACAAAGATTTAGCTACAGCTTCCTTTACGATTGCAGCAGCGTTAGCAGCAATTGTAGTTGCAGCACGTACTCTTAATTCGCCAGTTTGGAAATAGCCCTTAAGCTTTTCCATTGCGCTGGTATCGAGGTACTTACCTTGAACGTCCGATGAATTGATTACAGAAGTAATTGCGTCTTGCATGTTGTTATTTCCTTATTTCCAACTGTTTTACAACACTTGGGGGATGTTAATAGGGGAATCGATTCGCCCTACTGCATCGCACCTACCAAGTAGTCGAAGTAAGAACCTGCTTCGCCAGCGTCTTCAGCAGACATCATGCCAGTAGCAACGCTCTTCATTGCGCGAACGCTCTCAGCAACTGCATCAATAGAAGTGCCGAGGGATTTGTACATTTCGCGAACACCTACGATACCAATTTCTTCGATGGGTGTAACGTCACCAGCAACGATACCGTAAGTAACCAAGCGTAGATAATAATCCATATCACGCAAGCAGGTAGCGGTCATCTCTTGACCGTAAGCGTTACCACCAGGAGATACAACATCAGGACGCTTTTGGAAAAGCTGGTCGCCTGCTTGCTTAACGATACGCTCGCGGTTTTCGGTCAAAGTTTGAGCAATACGCAAACGACGTTCGCCGCCTGTAACAAAGTTTTTAATTCTGTCTAGTTCGCCAGGGCTGAGGTAACGAGCCTCTGCATCGGCATTCACGATGGACTTCGTGACGATACTCATGTTTTGGATCCCTCCAGTACGAATGAAACCTTTTGGTGACATCCTCCGTCAGTGAACTGACGACCTCCTGCACTTACGAGCAGGCATTACTGCCCAACGCCACTTATCTTGAAACATAGTAATAACTACGCATCTGGAGACAGCCCGACTTGGCAGTCAATTTCTTTTCCCCAGAGTCCCTGGGTACTTAGGTAATTGTCAAGATATTACTTGTATACAGTTACAGCTATTTATAACCATATTTTGTATACAAAAAAATTCTACCATCAGTCGTCAAAAATCATCTCATTTATAAAATAGAGAGACTTTTTTAGACTAGAAGTTAAAACTGGTGTTGTTGAAAAATGGTTGATCGAGCTTTTTACTTCAGAAACTTTTAGCAGATTCCAAACCAGCTTTGTGCAAACACCTGTACCCAAAGCCGGGAACTCAATTACCTTCAGATTTTATTCTCGGGCATTTTGTCGAGTCTTTATGAATGTTATTAACAGTTTGTAACATTATTTTTCATTTATGGGATTGCAGACGCAATTTTGAAGGAGATGGGAGAGTTGGAGAAATATAAAGGAACTCCTCGAACTCCTAACTCCTTAAAATGCGTTCTGGTTTACCGCGAACTTATACTTCCATTGCAGGAGATTTGGCGGCGATATCTGCAATTGCGTTAGCTGTTATTGGCATTTGAGCTGCTTCCATCTTGGGTTTAACCGGCTCAAAGCTGGGTACTACAATATCAGATGTTTGTTTGGTAAGTCGATTGTAGAGAGTTTGGCTATTGGGGAAGTTGGCTGCTGGTAATGTTTGGTAGAGGTTGTAAGGTACCGTGTCTTCACCAAATGCTTCTGTATAATCTTTGCTATCTAGCATTGCATTAATAAAAGCACGCAATCCCTGAGTAGCTAATATCTGATTATACTTCCTTATTTCCTGTTGATCTAAAGGCGCACGTCCTAGGAAATGCTTGGTTCCCAGTTCAATTACCTTAGTGTTGGGGTAAGGAGTATAGAATTCCTTTTGATATAGGCTTGAACATCCTAGACCTTCAATGAACTCTTTAACATTAATTTCGCCATTACCCAATCTGCTTTCTAAGTTTCTGAATTCGCTTGCAGAAGTAATGTAAGGTTCAATATCGCGCTCGAAAATCTGGCGGTAAGCGGCGCGGACAGTATTTTTCACTGCGACTTTATCGCTGTTACCTGCCACAAACTTAAAGATTTTACGTTGTTCGCGCTGCTTGCTAACGCCTTGAATAACCCTCTGTTGGATATCTGGTTCTGTACGACTTTGGGTAACTGTACCAAGTTCTACAAAGCGTGGCGCAACTTCAGCCTTAACTTGGGTACCAACATCTTCTCGAATGCTACCAGTGCGTAGTTTACGTAATCCCAAACCTTGGGGAGTCAAATAACGTTCATAAGGAACCGTATCTTCACCGAAGGCTTCAGCATACTCTTCGCTCTCGATAAAGGTGTCAATTAATGCATAAAAACCTTTTTTGGCACAGATATCGAAGTACTTATTATTTTCCTGACGACCGTAGGTAGGACGACCCAATAAACGACGGTGAATGTACTCCACTGCTTTACAAACGTAAAGGGATGTCCAGTACATTTTGCGGAATACATCCGACTTCGCTAAAGTCCGGATAAATTCGCGGACAGAAATTTCACCGTTTTCCAGTTTAGTTTCCGCAGCACTCAATCGCTGACCTTCGTAAACTTCACGACCGAATACTTGTAAATAAGCAGCTTTAATTACCGCTTGGGTTGAAGTTTCGGAATATTTAACGCTTGAGCCTTTGCCAGTTCCTTGACTCAAAGTACTGGGAATTTGGTCTAAGCGGAATACTTTTGCACCTAAAGTACCGGGTAAAGTACCGCGTGCACTAGGATTGCTATTTTGGTTGTTAATTCCAGGTCCTTGATGAATCAAGATACGCTTGGTATCTTTATTGAAAGGAGCAGGACTAGTACTGGGATTCCTTGTTTCTTTAGAGAAGATTGCGCCAAACTGAATTTCTAAAGGATCGTTACCGGAACCATAAGGATGCTGGTCTGGTAAAGGCTGGTTGTAAGCGGCAAAAGTTGTGATGAACTGGGGAATTTTGCGGAAAGGCGCGCTGTATCTCAACAAATCTTGCTGCGGGCCCCAATTTCGACATTCTTGAGCTTCTTGACCTAAGCCACGTAGATAAGGTACGGTTTCTTCCCCAAAATAATCAGCGTATTCGTTGGAATCAACTAAAGCATCAATTAATGCAGGTAGACCACCTCTAGAAATAATATCAAAGTATTTTTGTACTTCTTCGCGGCTGCTAGGTCCCCTTCCTAAAAAGTGACGGAAAGCTAGTTCTAAGGCGCGGCTATTAATAAATGGTTCATAAAATTGTTGCCGATAAAGGGGAGATTTACCCAAACGACGGGAAAACTCTTTCATGGAGATATCGCCATTTTTGACCTGAGATTCCAGGTAAGATATCGACTGAGAATAAGCGCGGCTAATATCGCGCTCAAAAATTTGTCGATAAGCGGCTTTAACGACCATATCTTTTTCCATCGCCGACAACCCAGGCTTCATCACAAATTTGGGTCGTCTTTCAGCCGCATTAAAGTAAATTTGAGGTAATTCTAAACCTTGTTGATCTCCAGAAGAACGCTGACGTTTCTTAGTAGAAGGGGTGGCTGCAATGAATTCGGTAATCAAAACATCCATGTATTGAGACACAATATCTGTAGCCTCAGTGTCTTTGCGGAAATAGGAAAGCGAAGCTGCTTTGATTTCTTGTAAAGCGACAATTGTTGCTTGAGCAGAACAAGCATTTTCAATAATTTCTCGCAATCCCCGCACGTTTACGGCAATTATGTTCGGATCGCCTGCCACGATTGCATAAGTGGCATAACGTATAAACCAAGATAAATCCCGCAAGCTTTTAGACATATTGCTCGGGCCGTAACGAGCAACGTTAATTGGTCTAAAACCTGCAGGTGTGGGACCACTGGGTGAAGAATTGAAAATGGAACGTAAATTTTCCAAGAATCCGCCACGCGATTCAACGTAGACGACAGTTCCCAGTTCCATTTGTCTTTTTATGTCCTCGCTGCCTCCTGCAGCAACAGCCATAGCCATTTCTGGTTCCGGTTCTCTTGGTTTTTCCAAGAAAGACATCGGCGAACCACCAACGAAAATTCGGTTCGCTGCGCGAGAAACAATAATTTCGGAATTGTCAGTCAAAACCTGAGCAATTTCCAAACGCTTCTGACCAGAAGCAAAATAACTTTCTAATTCCTGCAATTCACCATTTCCCAAAAAGCGGTCTTGCTGTTCTGCTTGGGTAATGGTTGATAAAGCTAGAGTTTGATATAGTTGCGGGCGTGCAACCGAGCTTCCACCACTTGCCTTAACACTCATTACTATTTTAAAACTCCCATATGATTTAAGCGCGTGCGCGTATATTGGTTCGCCTTCAGGCTTCAAGGAGCGGTGTGTTTAAGATTAAACCGTGTTGCCTTCAAGACTGCCAAAAAATTGAACCCACTAGCTTTAAGATTAGAATGTTTTGAGTTTTATCGGGGTATTTATTAAGAAGTATGTAGAAAACACATGATTAATGTATTTGCTGCTGTTCGGGTAAATGCTAGTGAAAATGGCGTAATGGAGAATTTTCTGTATCAAACTTGGCAGATATTGGTAGGAGGGTTAGGAGTTAGGTGTTAGGAGTTAGGAGTTTTGTCTAACAATGATTTTTTGTCTCTACGCCAAAGTCCTCTGGAAGAGGACTACAAAATACTTATGGTCATTCAAGTTGTAACTCGGTGGTCTTTGGGGGAGGTTGGGAAAGTGCGATTCGCCTTCAGTTGCTAATCAGTTTCACGTAATATTTTTGAGTAAATACGGGCACACAATCGCTAATATTCGTGACCGCAGCTAATTCAATATCTGACTCAAAACCCCGTGAAATCAATTCTTTCCCAGAACTGCATTTTCTCAAAACATCTAATAAATCATTTTTAAAAGTATTAAATGCTGCCACAGCAGCTTCCGCTTCTGGTGATAAACTTCCAGATAAATAACTGAGAATTGCTCCAGCACCAATTAAATCTTCTACAGCAGGACGTAA
>JBCCSG010000141.1:0-16308 GCA_039200565.1 Cyanobacteria bacterium P01_D01_bin.50
ATAAAATGGAATTTATATAATTTGAATATTGCTTGCTGTAAAAATTTTGATTATATTCCCATTATATAAAAATATAATATCAGCAAAAGCGTACTTTTAAAAAGAGCTAAAATAAAAAATTTTTTGAAAATCCAAAACATAAATTAATTTTATTTTTTGATTTTCGTAAACCAAAGTCAAACTAACCCATTCACCTTTATCGTTGTAGGTACCTAGAAGTAATAGTTCGATTAGCAAAACTTAGACTTTGAATTAATTTTCCTCCACCATCAAATTGTAAATACATCTGAGTTGAATAACGAGAAGGCTGGCGTAAATCGGGATAGATAGTTACTGCTTCACCAACCCATTCTCCTAACAAAGCATCGAGAGTAAAAAAAGGACGTTGTACGGGTTGAGTTTGAGATAAATGTTCTCGAATTAAAACAAATTTACTCAATTCCAGGTTATTAAAAAGTTGTACGAGACGTAAGGGTTGATTCTCGTGAATAAAACTAAATTCAGCACCATAGTCAGAAAATGGTGGTAACTGAATAAAACCGATAGAAAACGCACCATTATCAAAAAACATTATTCCCGATCAAAGGGAAGTGTATTCTAAAACTTTTTTATCTTCTCCCAAACAGATAACTTGGCGAATTGTCTGATTATTATTCAAACCTTCCAAATAAACAACGCTCTTGGTATCTTGCAGTAATTCACCTTGAGGAGATAAATGTGTAAATGAACCTTCCATTCACCAAAATTTTTTAATAAGGCATTCCATTGTGAACTCATAATAATTTGGGCATGGAGTATTGTTCAGAGGAGGTAGATAATTCTTAATTCCGCAAGTTCCTAACTTATTTACGCTCGCCGCAGTGCAAATAAACTTCCTATTAATCCTACCGTTGCACCAAAGCTTAAAAGAATTACAGGTAGTAATAAGATTTGTAAAGAAGTAAGTTGTAACCCGTTGCTAAGAAATTGAATAAATTCCGGTTGATTGGCTAGTATCTGATTCAAAAACTGTTGAATAAGACTAATAAAACTCCAAGCAAGTGCACCACCAACGATTCCGCATGTAATTCCTTGCAAGATAAACGGTAGATAAATCCAAGTAGATGTGGCACCTACCAATTGCATAATTTCGATTTCTCGCCGTCGCGCTACAAGTACAAGACGAATCGTGATACTGGTAACAGCAACTGCTGTTAATGTCAAAATTAGGGTAATACTCAGTGTCACCCAATTTAAACCTCGATGTAATTGAGCGATGCGTCTGACTGCTTCATCAACATACTGTACCGTATCTACATCAGGTATTTTTGCCAGTTGAGTAGCTAAATCTGGTACTACTTGGGAATTTATTGCCTTTACCTTGATTTCATCTACCAAAGGATTTCCATCTAATTGTTGAGTAGCACCTTCAATATCAGAAATTCCCATTTCTTTGACTAATTGCGTCCAAGCTTGTTCTTTGGTAATAGTCTTGTGTGTAGCAACTTCTGGCATTTTCGCTATCAACGTCTCAATGCTTTGTGCGCGTGAATCGGCTTCAAGATATATTGATACCTCTAACTGAGAGCCAAATTGATGAAGTAGTTTTTCAACTTGCCAAGAAGTTTGCAGACTAATACCGAATAGAAAAAGTAGCACTGCGACAGTACTTACAGCCGCCCAATTCATCCACCCACCCCGATGCAAACCTAAAAAAGTTTCTTTGAGTAGGTAATCTAACTTAGTCAAAAATTTCAACACGATTTACCAAGTTTGGTGATATAAAATTTTTAATAATTTATTGTAAAGATTCGTAGCGATAACGTCTCTAGGCAATACTGCTAGTTTCGGGATTATATTTCAACACTGTTAAGTTAAGAAAAATTATCTGTGGTAGGATTCTAAGCGGATCGTTTAGATAAACGAGTTTCAAATATAATTGAGTAAAAATACGTCCCAATTTGACGTGTGATTGAAAATGGCTCAAGAATACTGCCGTGCGAAACTTAGAGGAAAATCATTTAAAGGAGAAGATTTATCAGGTGTAGATTTTTCCCATTCTGACATTCGCGGTGCCGACTTCAGTAATGCTATTCTCAGAGGTGCAAACTTCAGTCACGTGAAAACAGGTTTGCAACGCCGTTGGGCAATTATTATAGTTTTGTTTTCGTTATTGCTATCGGCTATATCTGGCTGCATTTCGGCTGTTGGTGGTTCTTTGGTAGGATTTATTCTGATTAATAGTGCTCGTGAAAATCTTTATGTCGGTGCCTCTTGTTTAATTATTCTGTCAGTATTTTTTCTGTTAAGTATCCGTAAGGGAGTATTGGCAGCTTGTGGATTTTTAGCCGTAGCTATAGCCCTAGCAGTAGTTACAGCAGTGGCGTGGGCTGGATTTGTAGCCGTTGTTTGGAGTGGATTAGCGGCTGCTAGTGACGCTATTTCAATTGCACCAATAGTCGCGGTGGTAGCGACGGGAACGGTAGCAGTTATTGTCACTGCCGTAGGAGCGGTAATTGTGACAATTACAGCAGCAATTACCGGAGCGATCGCTGGAATTTTCGCAGTTACAGTTACCGTAATCCTTGCGGGATTGTTAGCTGGTGCTGTATCGGTATATGCGATGATGGTAAATCCTGTAGCGGGGATAGTCGCTGGTATCGTGTCGGTAGTACTAGTAATTTTGTCTGCTTACGTAGGTTGTTGTGCCATCTTTGAAGATAAAAAGCAGAATTTTGTCCGTAATATGGCGATTTCCCTAACCACAAGATATGGAACTAGTTTTCGTAATGCCGATTTAACTGATGCTGATTTTACCCAAGCCAAACTCAAAAGTGCCGATCTAACTAAAGCCAAAGTTAAACGTACTAACTGGTTTGAAATCAAACAAGTACATTTAGCAGCAGTGAGTACAACTTATCTAGAAAGCTCTCAAATGCGCGAGTTAGTTGTCAATAAAGATTTACAAAATAAAACATTTGATGGTTGGAACTTACAAGGAATTAATTTACAAGGAGCAAACCTTAAAGATGCCAGCTTTGTTGGAGCAAACTTAAGGGAAAGCAACTTGCGTAACGCCGATATTTCCAGAGCTAAATTAGTGCGATCGCAATTAGACCAAGCAGATTTAAGAAGTGCTAATCTAACGGGAGCATATGTAGAAGATTGGAGGATTACTTCACAAACTAAGCTATATCCCATTAATTGCGATTATATATTTTTACGGGTACCGACTCCGGAAGACCCAAATCCTCAGCGTTTACCTAGCAATTGGGAAGCAAATTTTAAAGACGGCGAATTTAATAAGTCTATGAATCCAATGTTAAAAGTTTCAAATTACAGCAACGGACATATTAGTTAGGACATCATAATCTCGAGCGAAAGGGAACAGGGAATGGGGAATGAGCAATTGGTAATAAAAGAATACAGGTAAGTTCCTGCCATCAGTTTTGTAATTATTTTAGGAATTGATAGTTACCGATCGCCGGTAACTATCAGTTTATCAAATGGGAGAAATATTTTTCACCTGTTTGTAGCCGATGAAAAAATATCCAATTAACAAAATAAACAATTTTCCAAATATATAGATATTTCAATTTTAATTATTTCTAAATCCTCTCTATAAAAGTTTTAGGGATTATGAAAATTATACAACTAAAGGCTTTATTTACTATCTCTTAGCTATTACCGCTTACTTATTGCTAAAAGCTGAAATTCAATAATCCTTCTGTCCTATGTTCACCATCTAGCCATTCTCCTCACCCGGCCTAGTTGCTAAAATGAAATAAAGCGGAATCATGTCACGTAGATATTTGTGAGCTAAAACACTATGCCCTCTGCGATCGCTGTTGAGAAAAAAAAGTTAAAAAATCCGCCCTTGGAACTTCATTACTTGGGCGATAAGGTTTTAAGACAACCTGCAAAGCGTATATCAAAAGTAGATGACGAACTTCGTCAACTGGTGCGTGAAATGCTGCAAACCATGTACAGCAGTGACGGCATTGGTTTAGCTGCACCCCAAGTGGGAATTCACAAACAACTTATCGTTATAGATATTGAACCAGATAACGCAGCAAATCCCCCATTAATTTTGATTAACCCAACAATTAAAAAAACCTTCGGTAACATCTGCGTAGCACAAGAAGGATGTCTAAGTATCCCCGGTGTTTATCTGGATGTCAAACGTCCCGAAATGGTGGAAGTTGCTTACAAGGATGAAAATGGCCGTCCCCGCACCTTGAAAGCTGGCGATTTACTTGGACGTTGTATTCAACACGAGATGGATCATCTTAATGGTGTAGTATTCGTAGATCGAGTAGACAACAGTCTGGCGTTGACACAAGAGCTATCTAAGAATGGTTTTTCCCATCAAGCTGTAAAATCAATAGTATAGGGGGAAAAATTTATGAATACGATGACTCCAATCAGCGGTTTGTTTTTACTTGGTTCTTGCGTTGCTGCGATCGCCGCAGTCGGTTGTATTTTTGAACTTTCTTCGGGACAACCCGATTTAGGTATGCAAAACACTGCGATTATTTTGGGGATTAGCATTCCGTTGACAGGGTTGTTTTTCTTTGCCGCAGTGCGAGATGCACGAGCTAATATGAAATAAGCATCAGGTATGAATAAAGGAAAAAGGGAAAGGAATAAAAGTAAAATTTATCCTTTTACCTTTGACCTTTTTATTTTTACAGTGTAAATCGAACAGGAAACGGGGAATAGGAAAATGGCTGCATTTTTAAATTCCTAACCTTAACTCCTGAGTACTTCCATCTCCTTGTTTTTTATTTAACTTAAACATATGGGTTTAATTCCCCACCGTCATACGGTGTAAGAATTGGGTTGGGGTTTAAATCCCCATCCCAATTCCAAACTTCTTCCTTCTTCCTTCTTCCTTCTTCCTTCGTTTAATAGCCAGGAATCTTCTGTCCATACCCAATTTCTACATCATCGAAATAAATAATTCGATAATCTACAACAGATTTTTCCGGATTGTGTTTCCAATCTGGTTTATATATGCCAATCTTTAAATAAACACCCTTTTCATCGTTATAAGAATTCGCACCAGTACGACTAATAATTTTTTCTTTATCTTTCCAAACTTCTACTATCCCATCCTGTAAATAAGACCATTTTATATGAAAAGTCCAATCGACCCATTTACCTTTCAACTCATCTAATTTTCCTTCCCACAAAATAGACTTACCTTCCGGATTATTATTTACCGTTACTGCTTTAGAATCCCATTCTTTTTGGATAGTAATTCGATTACCTTGAATACCCATTGATAAAGGTGGACTTCGCCAAGTTTCGCCTTTCTCAAAATCGGGATAGCCGTGCCATTGAGTGATAATTTCAAATGAATTCGGATCGGTTTCCCAATCATTTGGAATAAACATTTTAAAGCGATACCAATTATCACCTGAAGCTTTTTCTAAACCTGTTGCAAGCTCCGAGCGCTTGCTTTCATGAACGTCTCGATCGTAACGCCGCAATTCAAATTTAGCAGATTGTCTTCCTTTGTAAGACCGAACATTTGAATATGTATAAGAATGCTCGCAACAAGTTTCTAAACTATGCCAAATATCTCCCTTTTTAAATTTAGCTTCTTCAAAATCATGCTGAAGAGTATTTGATTTTGAAGATTGAATTCCCATAAATATAACTAAAATGAAAATAGTCTGGCTAACTAAATGTTTCATGACATAAATATAGCACCGTTACGAATTTATATCATGGATTAATTCAAAATTAATAATTATTAACAAGCCTTATATTTATTTTAAATTAATGGAAATATAATTATATTAAGGTTTAGTTAAATACAGGGGTTTTGCAAATAAAAAAACTATATAAAATATTGATAAAATGAGTGAAATTAGTAATAATTATATTAGTTTTCAATAGATTAATTTATCCATAAAATAAATTTTATAAGCTTTAAAATATTGCAAATAAAAAACCTACTGACCTATATCATGGTATTTATCCCAAATTCTAACCAAAGTGAATTACTCCGACTTTCTCAGGGAAACCTTAACTTATTAGAACGTTGTCCGCGTCAGTTTCAACATACCTATTTAGAACAACTCCACCCTCCTATAAAGCCAGAAAACGAAGAAAAGCAGTTGCAGGGAAGCCGCTTTCACTTACTGATGCAGCAGCGAGAAATAGGATTGAAAATTGAGAAACTTTTGGAAGTAGATGATGACGATCGAAAGAATAAAAATAAATTACAACTACAAACTTGGATGAAGGCTTTTGCTGATGCTGCACCGGAAATTTTAACCCCTGAGAGTGAAAACGAAACTTTTCGCGAAAGCGAACATTACCGCACCTTACAAATACAACACTATCTACTTACAGCTATTTACGATCTATTGATTGCCGATAAAGAACAAGCGCAAATCATAGACTGGAAAACTTATCCTAAACCGCCAAATAAACGTAAGCTGGAATACAATTGGCAGACGCGTCTTTATATGTATGTATTAGCAGAAACCAGTGACTATCCGCCAGAAAATATTTCTATGACGTATTGGTTTGTGCAATCCGAAAGTAAACCTTATAACATAAAATTTAATTATAGTTCCCTCCAACATCAAAAAATCGAAAATAAACTCAATCAACATTTAAAGAAACTAACTAAATGGCTGCAAGCCTATCAAAAAGGAGAACAATTCCCTCAAGTATCCGAAGGTAGTAAAACGTGCAATTATTGTCAGTATGCTTATCGCTGTCAAAGAATATTAGTTGATTCCACAGAAGAATCATCGTCTCAAAACTTACCCCGAGTTGATAATACTCTAGTAAACTTAGCTAATATTCAAGAAGTACCGATTAAAAGAACTTAATGAAGAGAATTAAAATCTAAAATCATATGATGTGCGAACAACAGTGGATTCTTGCATCAACAGAAACTCCACCAAAATGGTTCTTAGAAATAGTAAAACAATATATATCTTCTACATCCAAAGGAAATTTCGCAGCGCAATTGTTATGGCAACGAGGAATTAGAGATAGACAACAGCTAGAAAATCATATTAATCCTCAAAGTTATCAACCAGCAAGTCCCTTTGAATTTGGAAGAGAAATGCAACTCGCGGTGGAGAGGTTGAAAAAAGCGCAAAATACCAACGAAAAAGTTGTAATTTGGGGAGATTTCGACGCTGACGGTATCACCTCCACAGCAGTATTGTGGGATGGTTTGGGACAGTTTTTTGCCAAATATACGCAGTTAAATTACTACATACCTAATCGTTTAACAGAATCCCACGGATTAAATATTCCAGGAATAGATCGACTTAAACAGCAAGGATGTCAGTTAATTGTCACTTGCGACACTGGCAGTACTAACATTGATGAAATTATGTATGCAAAGAACTTAGGCATAGATATAATTGTTACAGATCATCACACATTACTCCCAGAACGTCCACCCGTAACTGCGATCGTAAATCCCCGCAACTTGCCCAAATCCCATCAATTATTTCATCTTTCGGGGGTGGCAGTAGCTTACAAATTAGTAGAAGCTCTTTACATCAGCTTGCCACAAAGAACGCAACAGCCATTAGAAGATTTATTAGACTTAGTAGCAATAGGATTAATCGCTGACTTAGTACAATTGAGCGGAGACTGCCGCTATTTAGCCCAGCTAGGAATTCAACGGCTGCAACAGGACTTTAAAAAACCACCAGCAGCAAGAAGAAGACCAGGAGTAGGAAGACTGCTAGAATTGTGCCAGAAAAACGGCGATCGCCCTACAGATATTTCCTTTGGTTTGGGACCAAGAATCAATGCTGTCAGCCGCATTCAAGGAGATGCGAGTTTTTGCGTAGAATTACTAACTAGCAAGGACCAAAAGCGTATTTACGAACTAGCAGAAACAACCGAACTAGCAAACTCTCGCCGTAAATCTTTGCAAAAAGATGTAACTCGTCATGTAACCCAAAAGCTCTCCCAAATCGACTTATCAACCACCAGTGTCATAGTCCTTTCAGACCCTCAATGGGCAGTAGGTGTTTTAGGACTAGTTGCAGGACAAGTAGCACAAGACACAGGAAGACCAACAATTTTGTTGAGTACGGAAACAGTAGGGGACAAGGAGACAAGGAGACAAGAAGAAAATTCTTCCCCTCATCTCCCCCTCTCCCCCTTACCCTCACCTCTGGCAAGGGGTTCAGCACGTTCAGTTAACTCAGTAGATTTATATCAATTAGTCAAAGGGCAAGCACATTTACTGCATCGTTTCGGGGGACATCCTTTCGCAGCAGGTTTGAGTATTACGATAGAAAATATTCCTTTATTTACAGAAGCAATTAACCAAAGGTTGCGACAAATAACAGTCGGTACAACACCAAAAGCGAAAATAGAGGCAGACTTAATTGTAACTGTCGCAGACTTAAACAAAGAATTATTTTTGGAACTAAAACTACTAGAACCCTGCTCCATGGGTAATCCGGTACCGAAACTATTGATAAAAAACTGTTGGTTTGAAAATACTTGGCATCGCAATCAACAAGATGCGCGAGGAAAAAAGATTCAGTATATCAAAACAGAATTTGATATTCGCGATGACTCTACTAAAAATCGTTTTCCTGGAATATGGTGGGGACATTATAAAGATGAATTACCACCAGGGAAATGTGATTGTATAGTTGAACTAGACTACAACACTTTTAAAAGACGCTACGAAATTCGACTTATCGCAATACGTCCCTGCGAAAATTCCATAAATCGAGCTTCTCAAGATTTATCATTAATTTTAGACTGGCGTAATATTTCCCCAAATAATTATCCATCATTATCGAACTCTCCCCTTATCCTCAAAGAATGTCCGACAAGTTGGGATGATTTGCGAATATGGTTAAAACGATCCTGCTCCAAAAATCAACCGCTAGCATTAGCGTGGTCAAAACTCAATACTCAAGCACCAGAAAAGATTTGGGTAACCCTCGTAGGAATAGCCAAATATCTGAGCCGTACAAATCAGTTGGTCACTCCCGTGCAAATTTTAGAAAAACTATCTATTACTAACCAAACCTTGCATTTAGGTTTTCAAGCTTTAAAATCTTTAGGTTTTACAATAAAATCGCAAGATAATTACTTAATATTCAGTTATAAACCCAAGAAAAACTCTAGTCAACTAGAAACCTCTATCAAAATTTTTTTTGCTGCAGTACGCGAAGAAGAATTTCAAAAAAAATATTTTAACAAAGTGCCTATATCAATTATTAATTATCAATTATCAATAAGGTAAAAGTACTATAAAATCTAACAATTAACAACTAACAACTAACTGCTAACTCCTAATTTTTAAATTTCCTTGATGTTCGCATTTAAAACCACGAATTTCCCATTCTTGTAAATTAACTTGACTTAGTTGTACAACCTTAGAACATTGTGGTTGGATAAATTGACTCAAACCCGCCCAAAATATGCTACGAGTGATATCTAAACCAGTTTTCCACCAATATTCACGATTTCCAGGAACGCCAACTTCATCAATTATGTCAGGTTCTACCCACATTCGATGAGCACCTAAAAGTATTTGTGCCATCCATTTAGCTCGTGGTAAATGTGTTCTAGAGGTAATTAGTTTGACCTTATGCACGCCCCACCGCCGCAAAATAGGAATACTATAATAGAAATTGTCAAAAGTAGAATCGGCGCATTTTTCTAACCAAACCTTCTGCATCGGTGCAGCTTGCCGTTGAAAAATTAGCCAAATACAAGGATCGGAAGAACCGCTAGAAATTAAAATAGGGATTTCCGGGTATTTTTGCTCTAACTGGGCAACATACATTTCTCGTTTAATACTACCGCCCAAAACGAAAAATACATCTACGGGCTTGGAAGATGCAAATAATACAGTTATAGTAGTAAAAAATAACCAAATGGTAATTAAAAGGCTAACACCAATTGCAAATTTTTGTAAAAAACGCCACCGTTTTTTATATTGAATTAAACTTTCAGAAAATCGGTCATTGTTTACTTTACGATTCATGGTAAACCCAAATAAAATGGTTAGTTGTAGCAAGAGCAAAATCCAGATTTCATGTAACTAATATAGCTAAGTGATAACCTCTATTAAACAAGGTAAAATCGGGTGCTCGTATGACACTGATGAAAGTGGCATAACAAAGAATTAAGCTTGCAAAAGAAATTTACTAAATAAAGAAACCCGATTGAGAGCTAATAAGAGTGTTTTGAGAAAAACTTCACTCAGTTGCATCAGGAAGTCAGATACCGAATAGCAAAACTTATCAGTTTCTGAATTACCCGATTGCTAAACTGTCAAAAACACAATTCCAAAGTGCAAATATAAATGAAACAATCAGCGAAACGTTACTCGCCGCTGCGATCGGCTTTTATTGGTGGAGCAATAGCGACTACAGCAGCAGTATCTGTATTTGGCCCAGCTTGGAGTCGTCAAGTGAATGCTGCTTTACAGGATAGTCCGAAAGCGGTTGTTGACCAAGTATGGCAATTAGTGAATCGCGAGTATGTGGACGGATCGTTTAACAACCAAGATTGGTTGGCCGCTAGGAAGACTTTGTTAAGCAAAAATTATACTTCTCGCGAACAAGCTTATACTGCCGTTCGCCAAGCGTTGAAAAAATTAGACGATCCATACACTCGTTTTATGAATCCTAATGAGTACCAGGCTCTAACTTCTCAGACTTCCGGGGAAGTTTCCGGGATTGGTATTCGCATGGAAAAAGATAAGCGAACCAAGCTTTTAACGGTTGTAGAAGCTTTAGAAAATTCTCCAGCATTGAAGGCGGGTATTAAAGCAGGCGATGTAATTTTGGCTATTGAGGGAAAATCCACCAAAAATATGAAAATAGAGGATGCCTCGAAATTAATTCGAGGTAAGGTGGGTACTTCCATTAATTTACGCTTGGGAAGAGCTACTCAAAGGGAATTTGATGTCAAACTAACGCGAGCGACTATTGAAGTGCCAACAGTGCGCTACACCTTAAAAAAAGAAGGTAATCGTCAGATTGGCTATATCCGCTTGCAAGAATTTAGTTCTCATGCAGCAGAACAAATGCAGCGAGCTATCCGTAAATTGAATGCGAGTAACGTTGACGGCTTCGTATTAGATTTGCGGGGAAATCCTGGTGGTTTATTAAATGCAAGCATTGAAATCGCTCGGATGTGGCTTGACAAAGGTGCAATTGTTCGGACTGAAGATCGCAAAGGTGGGAGCGAACTGACAAAAGCAAACAGTACAGCTTTGACAAATCGCCCATTGATAGTCTTAGTAGATGGTAATTCAGCCAGTGCTAGCGAAATTCTTACAGGCGCACTTAAGGATAACAAGCGAGCAACTGTGATTGGTTCAAAAACCTTTGGTAAAGCATTAGTACAATCAGTCCACGAATTAGTAGATGGTTCTGGTGTGGCAATTACTATTGCTCATTACTATACTCCTAAAGGAACTGATATCAATAAAAAGGGAATTACACCCGATATCGAAATGGATTTAACAGCATCACAGCAGCGTCGCCTTGCTTCCGATCCAAGATTGCTAGGAACAAAAGGCGATCCTCATTATGCGCGCGCTCTCTCGATTTTATCAAACAACTACTTTGCATCTCCTTCGCAAAACCAATTTTCTCGCAAACACAAAGGTGTTTCTGAAGGGTTAAACAGTTATTAGTTATGATTTATTAGTCTTAGTAGCGTTGGTGGTGGATTAACCTTCTACCAACGCCCTCGTAGTTGAAATGAAGGCACAACCCCGAAATCCTACCCAGATGATAAAGTTTGGTCGCTGATTGTTGTTAAATTCAAATTTTGAATTCTATGAGGCTTTCTATATTTATTTAAATCATTCATAGATAATAGTTTTTGAATTGGGAATACTGAAAAATAAAGGGTTAATAGTAAACAAACAACTAATAACCATAATTCCTAGTCAAAAATCTCGAATTTATGAATAATGAGTCTTTTAAGACAAGCAGCGCCAATACCTTTAAACCAGAGGTATCGGTGGTGCTTCCTATTTATAACGGTACGGCAGATTTACCAGAATTAATTAATTGTCTATTGGCTCAAACCTATCCAAAAGAGCGGGTAGAGTATTTATTGGTAGACAATAACAGTAGCGATGACACTTCTAAAGTATTAAAACTTGCTGCCTTAAATTGCCCGATCCAAATTCACGCTTTGAGCGAAAACGAAATTCAAAGTTCTTATGCTGCACGCAACGTAGGCATTCGTGAAGCTCGGGGCGAAATTATTGCTTTTACCGATGCCGATTGTCGTCCCCAGCCACAGTGGTTAGAAGCATTAGTTCAGCCTTTTGTAAATCAAAATGTGGTAATCGTTGCTGGTGAAATTACGGCTTTACCTGGTAATAGCTTATTAGAAAAATACGCAGACCGGCAAGAAACTTTATCCCAAAAACATACATTAGGGAATAAATTTTGTGCTTACGGACAAACTGCAAATTTAGCAATTCGTCGCTTGGCGCTAGAAAAAGTAGGATTATTTCGTCCCTATTTAACAACTGGGGGTGATGCCGATTTATGTTGGCGAATTTTGCATCTTGAAATTGGAAATTTAGAATTTGCACCCGAAGCAATTGTCCAACATCGTCATCGTTCTACATTAAAAGAACTAGAAAGTCAATGGCGACGTTATGGGCGTTCAAATCGCTATCTCCACGAACTACACGGCATAGAATTGATGCGTGAGATAACACTTAATGAATACTACTATCGCTTGGCGCGTTGGTTGCTTAAGGAACTGCCCAAAAATAGTTTAAAAGCGATATTCGGCAAAGCCAGGCTTGTAGACTTAGCTAACACACCAATTGGCTTGTTTACCGCAAGGGCACGTTTCTTAGGGCAACAGCAAGCAAAATTACCTTCTCAAGCTGAAAAAATTGAATGGCTATGAGGAGTTAGTGGTTGGTGGTTGGTGGTGAAGCAGCGCGGTGCAAGGGGGTCTCCCCCATGAGCGACTGCTGAACCCGGAGGGTTAGTGGTTAGCACTTCCCCAGAGCGTTAACTTACAACTATCCAACATTAACCATCAACTATCAATTGTCTTGACAGTAAATTGTCACCAAATTTCGCTACATTGGAAAAAAAGTACAATGCAGGATAATTGAGATGACAGCACAACTGTTACTGGTAGATGATGAACCCGGATTGCGCGAAGCCGTAAAAGATTACTTGGAAGCAAGTAATTTTAACGTTCAAGTTGCCAGTAACGCCCGTGATGCTTGGGATTGGATGCAGAAAAATACACCAGATTTGGTAATCTCCGATATTATGATGCCTCAAGTGGATGGTTATCAATTTCTCAAGCAACTCAGAGATGATACTCGTTTTAAAACATTACCAGTAATATTTTTAACTGCGAAAGGTATGACTGGCGATCGCATTCAAGGTTATCAAGCTGGTGTTGATGCCTATTTACCCAAACCCTTCGATCCGGATGAGTTAGTAGCAATAGTGGAGAATTTGCTTACTCGTCGCGTAGCGAAAACAAGTGGGGACGTAGAGGATGGAGTTACCCCAGATTTAGCTGAACTAGCCTCTCAGATAGCTCAAATAAAGGCGCTACTTACTCAAAAAACTGCCATTACTCAATCAAGTGCCCCTTTCAATATAGACTTGACTCCCAGAGAACAAAGCGTTTTAAATCTGGTTGCTGAAGGACTAATGAATAAAGAAATTGCTCGCCGCTTAGATACAAGCGTTCGCAATGTAGAAAAATACGTTAGCCGTTTATTTAGTAAAACTGGGACGAATAGTCGTACTGAGTTAGTTCGATTCGCTTTGGAACATGGTTTAGCTAATTAATTTTGTGATTTAAATTTTTTATACCTCCTAAATCAAATGGCAAGGTAAATCGCTTCATAGCAAATCCCTACAGAATAATGCGGGTCGGTTAATTCCATTCTCTTAGTTATTTTAAGTAATTATTCGGATTTACAGGTATGAAAAGATAAGTAATCATTAGGTAGTCAATTAGTAGATAATGTATCCTTACTCAGAAGGAAAGATGAGTTTTAGCAGTAATTTAGAGCTAATAAGACCTTAGTTATGAATTAAACATGTTTAATAGAGACAATATATAATACTAGTATTATATAATACTGATTATTCTTAAGCATGCATGGGAGAAAGGTTTACTTTTCCTTGGTCAAGGGTTCCCCATAAGAATTTTTTTTCTTCTAAAAAAAATTCTTACGGGTGCCCGTCACCCCACTCATTACTTATATATCAACTCCAGGTACATAAAATTGCGGGAACTATGAGGATGACTTATCGTATCTTGAGCCATGAATAAATTCGCAAAAATCATCAAATACTTTTTGAAGGAATATAGGAAGTAAAAAGCTGGCGGCTATTTGTATGCCTTCTTAAAGGAGGGTACAAATACTAGAGGACGGCCGACAATTGTATCAAATCTCTTCTTCCCTGGTATCTCAATCTTCTTAGTAGTACGCGCGCATTACCCTGCCTTCAAGCAAAGCCAGAATTCTGATTAGTAGGCACCCAATTCCATTTAATATTTTCACCTTGAGTGAGGGTTACTGTAGACGCAACCCCGTTATAAAGCTGCGTAGATGCCGGGTAGACGCAATTGAAGTGGAGTTTCGAGAATACAAGGGAGGCTTTGACTCAGATGCAGGGAACCCCACAGCTTGAGTAATACCAATTAACTTGTTGTGGAAAAAATTAAGTTCCGGATTCAAACTTAAAGATTTACCAAATTCTCTACTGTTGTTTTTCTTTCTTCGCTACAGAATCTGCCGCTAAGAAGGTACGACGGCCCTCTTCTACTGGTTCATTTCGGTAGAGTTACGCAACCGCATTAGCTGGCGTCGCATTTGCGGTGAAGCTTTTAACTCTGTTGTCTCATGAACCTTCACAGCCTGCTGCAACATTTCCAAAAAGTCGTCAGAACCTTCGGTTAATGCATCTAGCAGTACCTGCAACAGTTGTTCGCGATCGCCCAATAAACTCTTTTCCTCGATTAGCCGAAATTTGAGATTGATTTCGCACTCATAAACACCTACTTCGACATTGTTTATTTGGCGCGGTAATGCTTTCGAGTTCATAGTTGTTACGATTCCTTTACTCGGTGGTCATAGGGGTGAGGAGTTTTATCTCAAGCAAAAGTTCTTTATATTTTGTTTGAAATCGAAAGTAGCGTGGGACTAAGGCAAGAAAATCATCCATTTTTACTTGTGTTGCATTTCACTCTCCGGTTTGTTGGCAAGGTCGGTAGACTAACTGATTCTATAATTTTATATTCATGCACCAGTAACTGTTTTAGCAAACCCTAAACTATTATTGAGTTTTTAAACTTCTATACAATGAAGTTTCTGTAAGAACTTGCTAGAGCTTTTTAAAGGTTTTTACATCAAACTTATCTCCACGTCAATAACAGTTTTAGTTTTAACTAAATTTGAAGTAATACTACGTAAGTAAAAACGCTGAAATTATTTTATTAGACTATAGCCTACGCTTGCTGTTAAGCAATTCAGTAAAATTACTAGATGTGAGTTTTATTCATTAAAAAAACACAATGCCGGTATTAAGACCAAAATTTTTAAGGGTAAATTTAGTATGCGAGCATCAAATAGCACATCACCTAAATTATTTCTTCTGGCGGAAAACATAAGCCAAAATTTTTAGAATTCCACACTGACAAAAACTATGCATCTGTCTTTACGCCGATTCAAGCTTACCAGACTGACCGTTATGATAAATTCGTGGTTCCCCAATTAATAAAAATAACGCTGCGCCCTCGTAATTAAATTAAAAATACAGTGAAGTGCAGTTTGGGTTTTATTTGCTAGCTCGTACAAAAATCTAAACAGAAGGATAGCTCGCGAAGAGGACTTTGATGCAAGCAATATCATGTTGAGGTTTCAAGCAGGAATTTGGAGTCTACAATAATTGGAGTGTTACTTAACGTTGAGAGAACGAAAGCCTCCTATGGATAACCAGATGCTGATTAAATCCACAACTCGCCATATCCGTATTTTTGCGGCAGAAGTTGAGGATGGCGAATTGGTTCCTAGCAATCAGGTCTTGACCTTGGATATCGATCCAGATAATGAGTTTACTTGGAGTGAAGACACTTTACAAGTTGTATACCGTAAATTTGATGAATTAGTCGAAGCTAACAGTGGTGAAGACTTAACTGACTATAATCTGCGCCGCATTGGCTCGGATTTAGAACATTTAGTCCGTTCGCTTTTACAGAAAGGCTCAATTAGCTATAACATATCGGCACGAGTCAATAACTATAGTATGGGACTTCCACGAGTAGCTGGATCGGAAAGTAATTAAA
>JBCCSG010000142.1:0-16228 GCA_039200565.1 Cyanobacteria bacterium P01_D01_bin.50
AATAGTGAGTAGTGAGTAGTGAGTAGTGAGTAGTGAGTAGTGAATGGTGAGTAGTGAGTAGTGAGTAGTGAGTAGTGAGTAGTGAGTAGTGAGTAGTGAGTAGTGAGGAGTTAGGAGTTAGGAGTTAGGAGTTAGGAGTTATTAATTATAAATTTTCTAGTCCCTCTCCCCATCTCCCTATCTCCCCATCTCCCCCTCCTATAAATTAGGATGTCAAAGCAGGGGCATTACTAGTATGGGTAAATTCACTGACAATGTTAGTCATAATTTTCAAACCTACACCTCCTACTAGAGTCATGATAGATTCGGGATGAAACTGTACGGCGGCTATGGGTAATGTCTTATGCTCAATACCCATAATTATTCCATCCTCAGAAATCGCGGTAACTTTTAATTCTTCTGGCAAAGTATCTTGCAGTGCATACAGTGAATGATATCTACCAACTTCAAAGGATTGTGGTAAATCTTGAAAAGCTACAGAATCCTTATCTACCACATTTACCAAAGATATTTTTCCGTGCTGCGGATAATCTAAAACTCCTAGCTTTCCACCATGTGCTTCTACTATCCCCTGCAATCCCAAACATACACCGAATAAAGGAATATGACGTTTTTTGCACGCGGCGATCGCCAAGTCTAATTTGAAGTCGCTGGGTTTTCCTGGCCCTGGAGATAATACAACTAAGTCGGGTTTGTGTTCGTCAAATACCGATTCGGGAAAACCATGTCGCAATGTTGTTACCGTTGCACCAGTTTGACGAATATAATTTGCTAGGGTATGAACAAAGGAGTCTTCGTAGTCAATCAGCAAGACGTTTTTCCCTCCTGCTGGATTTGCTTCGGGAATTTCAAGTTGTGAAATTGTTGACGAATCGACTTCTTTGTGGTTATTCCTATTAAGAGCTTGGAATAAGGCGCTTCCTTTGGTAATAGTTTCTTGGGCTTCAGCAACCGGATCCGAATCATAAAGAACTGTTGCACCGACTCGTACTTGCGCTATTGAATCTTGGAGTCGGATGGTTCGCAAAATTAAACCAGTATTCAGGCCACCTCTGAAGTTGAAACCTCCTACAGCTCCACCATACCAGCGTCTAGCACTGCGTTCGTTTTGTTCGAGAAACTGCATCGCCCAGCGTTTTGGAGCCCCGGTGACGGTTACGGCCCATAGGTGAGTCAAAAATGCATCTAAGGCATCGAACTCTGATTTGAGTATACCTTCTACATGGTCTACTGTATGAATCAAATGGCTGTATAATTCAATTTGACGACGACCGATAACTCTTACTGAACCGGGTTCGCAAATCCTTGATTTATCGTTACGATCTACATCCGTACACATAGTAAGTTCGGATTCATCTTTGCGGGAGTTGAGTAGCTTTTGGATTTGTGTGGCATCATCAATTGCACTTTCTCCCCGACGGATTGTACCGCTAATTGGGCAAGTTTCTACACGTTTACCATCAACGCGGACAAACATTTCCGGAGATGCACCAATTAAGTATTCTCCACCCAAGTTAAAGATAAATCCATAGGGACTGGGATTAATTTTTTTCAAGGTGCGGAATAATTCAGTGGGGGATTTCTCGCAGGTTTCAGAAAAGCATTGAGAAGGAACTACTTCAAATAAATCACCGCGTCGGAAATAATCTAGAGCCTTGGTTACTTGTTGTTCGTATTCTCCCGGAGCGTGATCGGAGCCTTGAGTAACATTGAGGCGTTTACCACGGTAATCAATCGCATCACCCTTACGGGGTAAATCTCTCGTGCTACCATTCTTGGTTACAAAATCGTACTGCATGCGAAATGCTTTTTGCAAGTGGTAGTCAACAACTAACAACTCATCGGGTAAATATAATACTAAATCCCTTTGATCGGATTCCCGTTCCAACAGCTTAGGCATTTGTTCAAATTGGAAAACCAAATCGTAGCCCAATGCACCATAAAGCCCTAAATTTTCATCCAATTTACTGAAAAATGCAGATATAATTTCCCTAATGATACTAAATACAGATGGTTGTCTGCTGCGTTCTTCCTCAGAAAATAGACGTTGTGTTGCTTTAATAGAACCCGAAATATAATTATCTTCTTGATTTATATTTTCAATATATGGTTTATTTTGAAGCAATTCGATCAAATAAGCCAGTAAAACTTGACCTCGTTCGTTATGAGCCGTTATTGTAAAAGTGCGATCGCGCGTAACTACTTCTAAAGGTGGATTGACAAAACCGATAGCCCATCTTTTGTAACGTCCTGGATATTCATAGCTACTAGTCAACAAGCCACCCCTTTGAGAATCTAAACGCATTAGAACTTCTTCAATTGCCCCATCCATAGAAGTGTTCGTAACCAAACGCGATACAAATATACCGCCTTGAGTTGTGTAAGATGTAGTATCAAATTCCATAATAATGTCATTCCTACCTTTATTAAATTTTTATAGAGGCGAGCCAATTTTATTTATACAATTTGGTCAAAATATTTACATAAATTAATAAAAACTAGTAAGAAGTAAGCAGATACCACCTGATGAGCACTAATAGAGTACGGCGTAAATAAAGTACCCATTTCAGACGGTTGAAATCCTTATCCTATTTGATTTTGACCTGAAAATAAACTGGATACAACCGAACGGTAGCCGGCGGTGGAGAAAAACAAACATTTCTGTGATTGTTGAGGTATCCCTCGATTCATCGATATTGAACGTAATAATAAGGCAATCAGTGTACGGCAGCAACTAGGATCTTGTGACAATTGCGGCCATTCCTGTAAGTAAACGGTTACAAATAGTAATAGTTTTTCGCTATCCATGAAAGTAAATTTTTCAAAAGGTTACTTCCAAAATTCAAGATAATTGCATTCAATTTAACACTTTTGAAAGCGAATAACAAAAAAATTGAGTATATAAATTATCTTAGAATATTTCATAATTACGGAATAATTTTAACTATAAAATATAACTTTTCGTAATTAGTATTTAAAATAGATGTAGAATTTTACACTATTGCTATTAATCATTGGAAATAAACTTTGTAATTATTCTACTAGTAAAAATCTTTATTACGCTCGCTATGTGCTGAGTAAATAATATTATTTATGAGTATAGTTTATACTTTCAAAAGTTACCTCCTATAGACTATTTCCCAGGTATAACAGTTAGCATTTTGGTCAATATTGAGAACTGAGTTAATAAAAATAAAATTTTCAATATCCAAGGTTTCTCTCTTCTATGCCTTAACCAACTCTTCAAGAATTCCCACAGAAAAATTACAGTACGATTACACCTAACTGACTGTGAGGGAGATCGTAGCCGAGCAAATTCTTAGCTGTGACCCAGCTTTAAAAGTAAATGTTTATTTTTCGGAGAAAAATATCCAGGAATGGCCGCAATTGTCACAGTACCCGGCTGGTGCCGTACACTGATTGCCTTATTATTGCCTTAACAATTAGTCAGTGTACAAGCAACGGCGCGGCAATAAAGCCCGAAGTTCATCTACACCGCTTTTTGCCTCAATAAAGGGGGAAGAAAATCTACACACGGACACTTGCTACAGGGCGTGCGTGTTCCGGAGCAACCCAGTGTCCTCCCTTTTTGCCTCCCCTACAAGGAAAATGTCAAGTTGCGTAAGTACTAATATCAAAAAAATCTCACTTTTGGTTTATAAAAAAACATGGTAACTAGTGCATAATTATAATTTGCCTATACCCATAAATAAAGTAGAAGAATTAGCTTAGATAAAAATGCTAAAATTTATGTTTGATTTAAATTTTTACTCGATTCTTTGTAAGAAATCATACATTATTAATAATGATTATCAAAAATTTTTAGTATTCTTAGTAATCCATAGAAGTAATTAAATTTTTAAGCCAACTACAACAACGCAAACAGCATAATTGTAGTCAAGGGTTCCCATTAATTTTTTTTATTCTAAAAAAGTTTAATGGGTGCCCGTCACTGCGAAATAGATACTTAGCTTATGCAAAAGTCCTGTATTTAGATGCATTTAATTTTGTAATGGTTACTTTCATGAAAAAATTACCAAACAGACGAAACCGGGGTGTTATTCTCACTTTCAAAGGTTGGAAAAAGCTTCAATCTGCAATTAAAGCTGATTCGCAAGATAATCGACAAAACAACCTTACTTTAGAAGAACTTACCGATCGCACTTGTTTATCTCCACGTACTGTCTCCAGGATAATGAGGCGAAGTGAACCCGTAGATAAGAGTTCATTGCAATCTGCTTTTACAGCCTTTGATTTAGAATTGTGTAAATGCGACTATACCAAAGCTTGTCGTCAAATTGACGATTTAGAAGCCCGACGCGCTTCTCCAGAATATGACTGGGGGGAAGCGCCAAATACATCTGTATTTTATGGCCGATCAATGGAACTATCTCAATTACGGTATTGGGTTTTAGAAGAAGGTTGTAGTTTGGTAGCATTGCTAGGAATTGGCGGCATTGGCAAAAGTACTTTAGCTGTTAAATTAGGACTACAAGTTCAAGCTGAATTTGAGGTAGTAGTATGGCGAAGTTTGCAAAATGCACCACCAGTAGAAGAAAATTTAACAAGCATACTGCAATTTTTTCTATGGGCTTTGCGAAAAGATATAGTAATACCTGAAAACTTTGATGGGAAACTATCTAAGTTGATGGAATGTTTAAGAAATCATCGTTGTCTATTAATTTTAGACAATGCAGAAACAATTTTATGTAGTAATGGTCAAACAGGGCAATGTCGTCGGGGTTATGAAGGGTATGGTAAATTACTCAGATCTGTTGGGGAAGTACCCCATAAGAGTTCTCTTTTGCTAACTTCCAGAGAAAAACCAAGAGAAATCATACCTTTAGAAGGAGAGAGAACAAAAGTTAAATGTTTGCAGATGGGGGGATTAAATCTTACTGAAGGGCGCGAGTTAATCGAGTACGAAGGAAAATTCACAGGTACAGAAGGGGAATGGCAAGTACTCATCGAGCATTACGGGGGTAATCCCTTGGCGCTGAAGATGCTAGCAGCAGGAGCGAGGGAGCTTTTCAACGGTAGAATTGCCGACATTTTAGATTATTTGAAACAAGGAGCATTCATTTTTGAGGAAATGCACGACTTATTAGAATGCCAGTTTCAACGTTTATCGATGCGAGAAAAAGAACTTATGTACTGGCTGGCAATTAATCGAGAGCCAATATCCCTTAGTGATTTAGTAAAAGATGTAGTTACACTTTCCTCCAAACGTCATTTGCCACAAACAATTTATACCTTATTGCAACGCTCGTTGATTGAAAAGGGGGGCGAGTATTTTTTTCTCCAACCAGTGGTGATGGAATATGTAACCCAGGCATTGGTTGAAGGGATTTGTCAAAAAATAATAAAGCAATGGCGAACGAGGAATGGAAAATCAACCATAGACTTAGATAACCAATTCCTTGCTCCTAGCATTCAAACTCATGCTTTAATTAAGGCAACATCCAAAGACTACATCCGAAAGACACAAAAACAATTAATTGTTCAACCTTTATTGGAACAATTATTAATAGAATTAGGCTCTCAACAAACACTTATACTTTTTTTGCAAGATTTATTGGAGCAACAAAGGCATCAAGCCGCAGTCATCTCGGGTTATGCTGCGGGTAATATTCTTAATTTACTAGCATACCTGCAAGTAGATTTACAAAGCTATGATTTCTCAAATCTGACAATTTGGCAAGCACACTTGCAGAGTGTAAATTTAGCTAAGACTAATTTTCAAGATACCACTTTTGATAAGTCTGTATTTGCTTCAAGCTTTAAAAATATTTACTCACTTGCCTTGAGTCCAGATGGGAAATTGTTGGCTATGGGCGATATACAAGGGCGTATTGATTTGTGGCAAACCTTAGATAGGAAACACTTGTTGACACTTAAAGGACATTCCGATTGCATTATGACTTTGGCCTTTAGTCCTTCAGGGCAAACTTTAGCAAGCGGTAGTCACGATCGTTTAATTAAATTGTGGGATGTAAAAACAGGAGATTGTGTCAAAATTTTAGACCAACACACCGACCATGTTTGCTCTGTAAGCTTTAGTCCAGATGGTAAAATTTTAGCAAGTGGTAGTAGCGATAATTCAATTCGCTTGTGGAATATCAATAAAGGTACGTGTCAGAAAATACTACAGGGTCATACTAATTGGGTATTGTCACTAGCTTTTAATTTAGATGGTTCTACTCTTGTAAGTGGTAGTCCAGGAGATTGCGATATTCGTCTATGGAGTACTAGTGAAGGTATATGTATCAATCTCTTAAAAGGTCATACTGGTGGGGTAACTACAGTTCAGTTCAGTCCAGATGGTAAAACTCTCGTAAGTGCAGGTTTTGAACATTCTATTAAGTTATGGGATGTAAGTAAAGGTAATTGTATTAGAACATTCCACGGTCATAAAGATAAGGTGTTGTCCATTAGCTTTTGTCAAGATGGTAGCACTATGGCTACAGGTAGTTCAGATTACAGTGTTCGGCTATGGGATGTAGAGCAAGGTAGATGCATAAAATTGCTACAGGGACATAGCAGTAAAGTGCAATCAGTTATTTTAAGTAAAAAAGGTCAAACGATTATTAGTAGCTCTATGGATTCCAGCGTGCGTTGGTGGGATGTAAGTAAGGGTATGTGTATTAGAACTTTGAACGGTCAAAACATTAAGGTGTTATCGATTACATCGAAACCTGTTAATTTCACAGCCATTAATAGAGCATTTTCAAGGAATATAGATAGTATGCCCCCTTCCGGGATTGATTCTACAATAGCGACAGCTGGTTTAGATGGTTTAATTAGGTTCTGGGATATTGCATCTGGGCGCTGTAGTAAAATTTTAAAGGGTCATACAGATTGGATATGGTCAATTAGCTTTAGCCATGATGGTGCCCTATTAGCGAGTTGTAGTAATGACAAAAATATTAAGCTGTGGGATGTAAATCATGGTCGTTGTATCACAACCTTGCAGGGTCATACTAGTACAGTAAAATCAGTTACTTTCAGTCCTGATAGTAAAATCTTGGCTAGTGTGAGCGATGACCTGTCTGTGAAACTGTGGAATATACAGGAGCGTAAGTGTGTAAAAACATTAGTTGGTCACACAGTTACCATCCACTCAGCTAGTTTTAGCCCTGTTAGCGTACCTTCGACAGAGGAAGTTAGGTATACTTTTGCTACAGGTGCTTGGGACCACTTGATTAAATTATGGGATATCCGTGAAGGTAAATCTATCAAAACTTTGTCAGGTCACACCGATTGCGTCACCTCATTAGCTTGGAGTCCGGATGGTAAAATCCTGGTCAGCGGTAGTCTCGATCGCTCAATTAGATTATGGGATACCAGTAATTTTTCCTGTTTAAAGGTTTTACATGGGCATACTGGTGGTATATGGTCAATCAGTTTTAGTCCTGATGGTGACAAAATAGCATCTGCGAGTGAAGATCGAACAATTAGGTTATGGAATATGAATAACCTTACCTGTATAAAATTATTGCATCATCATACTCATGGAGCATGCTCTGTTTCCTTTAATTCTCTAGGTAATATCTTGGTTAGTACTGGTGACGATAATCTCATCTATCTTTGGGATATGGAAACGGGAGAGTATATAAAAAAGCTGAAAATAGATCGGCTTTATGAGGGTATGAATATTGCTGGAGTCACTGGGTTAACTGAAGCACAAAGGGGAAACCTGTTGTCTTTGGGGGCTTTAGAAACTGTTGATTATTTACAATGAAACTCGCTCCCACAATTTGAATTGTTTGCTAAGTCTGAAATTCTTCCTATTTTCCGAAAACCTTGAGCTATAAAATTGTTTTTTATACACATACTAATGCCCAACAATTCAAGAACCCAAAGCAGTAATTTTTAAGGATTTATTTTTATTTATATCCGCGATTTTAATTGTACTAGGACTTACGCAACTGGCACATTTTTCTCGTAGGGGCACGTGACACTATGCTTCGTTTTTAACGCAATAATAAGGTTTTCGTGTCACGCACCAACCAGTATCTTGTGACGCTTGCGGCCATTCCTGTGTACAAATAGTTCTTTTTCTATATAAGCAGGAATGGCCCCAACTGGCATATTCTCCTTGTAGGAGCACGTGATACAATACTTGATTTTTAACCCAATAATAATGCAGGGTTTTGTGACAATTGCGACCATTCCTGTCAATGTAAAAATCCAAGATTGATAACTGTTATATTTCATTTCGTCTAGCAGTCCACCAAGTGAACTTTGCGGGCTAAATAACGGGAAGAAAAAGTTTTTTCTACCCCCTCTTCCCCCTCTTCCCCCTCTCTACCCTTACCCAGCAATTTTGGCTTGCTCGACTACTAGCTTGAATGTTCGTGATAGAACACCCACGCCCTGTAGGAAATGGGGTGGTTCCTAGCCTAGTTACTGCAACAAAAATAACCGTGCCGCAGTAGTAGTTTGGAACCCTCCCAAGATATTAGCTAGATCGCTTTTTCGCCACCCCTGAGTTACACTGCAAAGGCGAATAAAATAGGAAAACGCTTTTATCTCTTCTATATTTCCTATTCATTACTCCCTATTCCCCTTCTTCAGTAATCAAACGCTTAATGGATAGGCTAGCGATAATCAAACAAAACTAAACTGATTAGAGTTATCTAAACTCAAATCATCCACTGATATATTTGCAACAATCCCGATTAATTCTGGGGTTGCACCATCATTGAAAAATATACCCGTTCCCGAGGGTAAACCTTGTGGAGATGCACTAAGGGAATAATCGCTCTGTGAACCAATTAGTTGAATAACATCGTTGTTCTTTAAATCTGTAATTAGAGCATAGTCAGAATTACCCTCGCCAAGGTAGAAAACAGCTTCAGTACCATCTATAATTGGTCCTGCTAAAACAAATGTATCGTCACCATTACCACCAGTTAAAGTATCTACTTCACCAGTACCAAGCCCTTGAATAAAATTGGGTGTTGCTCCAAATAAAGTGTCATTTCCATTTCCACCAAAAACCTCATCATTATCGAATTCACCATAAACTAAATCATCACCAGCTCCACCATATACGGAGTCATTTCCTGATGCGCCACCGAATACTTGGTCATTACCAGCACCTCCTCTTACTTCATCATCACCGGTATCGCCCGTCATCAAATCTTCGCCATTTCCACCAAATAGTTGGTCATTCCCTCCGCCACCAGCTATATTGTCTTCTCCATCACCTCCACGAATCACATCATTCCCCGATCCGAGATTATCAAAACTGTCACCTACAAGATTATCATTCCCCGCTCCACCAAGAAGGGTATCATCTCCATCTTCACCACCCAAGACATCATTATCAGCACCTCCAATAAGGGAATCATCTCCAGAGCCACCTAAGACTGCATCAGTTCCACTTTCCCCCCTAACTGTGTCGTTACCACCTCCAGCAAATGCAAGATCGTCGCCACTAGCGAGATTAATAGTGTCATTACCATCACCAGCAAATATATTATCGTTACCAGCTAAACCTCTAATCAAATCATCATCAGGAGTACCGATAAGCTGATCTCTACCTGGTGTACCATTAATATTTGCCATTGTTTTTTATACCTCTGTGTGTCAAAATTAAAACAGCCTAAATTTGAAAAAATTTATGGCGATGCTACCCTCGGCAATCGGGTTTGATCGATCGTTAAACAAAACTTATTAGCATTTTGAGTAAACAATCATAGCTTGTAATATATTGTTGAATCACACAAGGCAACTTAAGCAAGTTAAGGTGCAAGTTAAGCATAAAATAATCAAGGGTTCCCTAGGTTACCCGTCAAGCAAAAGACTCTTGAAGAAATTGAGTAAATAATTGAACCTTAGTAGAAAGATGACGATTTACAGGGTAAATGACACACAAAGTTAGTTCTGGTGGACGATAATTGGGCAAAATAATTTGTAATTTTCCTTGCTCCAATTCATCTTTAATAATAAAAGTTGGTAATATAATTATCCCTAAACCCCCAACAGCAGCATCTCTCAAAACTTCACCATTGTTAGAACAAAAAATTCCATCAATAGAGACTTGCTCAATAGTATTATTATTTGTATTAGTTAATTCCCACTGACAACCTTTTGTGTAATAACCATAGTGCAAATAAGAATGTTGTTTTAATTCTGAGGGCTTGACTGGAATTCCTTTTGCTTCTAGATAACTGGGTGCTGCACAAATAACTAAAGGAAATGTTGTAATATGATAGGCTACCAAACTTGGAGATTCTTGGGGTAAAGTAATGCGAATTACTAGGTCGTAACCTTCACTTATAGGATCTACGAAACGGTCTTCCAAAGTCAACATGATTTTGACATCTGGATAACTAGTCATAAACTCAGCAACTTTTGAACCAAGAAATGATATTCCAAAAGACATAGGAGCATTAATTCTCAGAACTCCTTTAGGTTCGCTGTGTTGATGAGATACTGCTAATTCTGCTTCTTCTAAACTACTGAGAATATCGATACAGCGTTCGTAAAAGGCTCTACCATTATCTGTGGGTGTAACTGTACGAGTTGTACGATAGAGTAATTGTACCCCTAATTGATTTTCTAGGTTAATTACCAATTTATTCACCGCTGAACGAGATAGCTGCATTTTCCTAGCAGCTGCTGCAAAGCTTCCCTCTTCGACTACTTGAGTAAAAGCTCGCATACTTTCAAATTTATCCATTATTTATATTTTATATTGTAGACATTTTGGAAACAATATGTCTTTAAAATAGCATATTGTCTTTTTTTTCAAAGCAGTCAATAATATAACTAAGAACAAAACAATTCTTAAACATAGAAGTTAAACATTATGATTATTGTTCGTCCATCTCAAGAAAGGGGTAATGCTAACTTTGGTTGGCTCGATAGCAAACATACTTTTTCCTTTGGTAGTTACTACGATCCCAATCACATGGGTTTTGCAGATCTGCGAGTAATTAATGAGGATAAAGTCCAACCTGGTAAAGGTTTTGGTACTCACAGTCACAAAGATATGGAAATTATCTCCTATGTTTTAGAAGGAGAACTAGAACACAAAGATAGCATTGGTAATGGTTCGGTGATTCGTCCTGGAGATGTACAAAGAATGTCGGCTGGGACTGGTATTGCTCACAGTGAATTCAATGCTTCTAATACAGACAGAGTTCACTTTTTCCAAATTTGGATATTACCACAGACAAAAGGAATTCAACCCAGTTACGAACAAAAGCACTTTTCTGTTGAAGACAAACAAGGAAAGTTAAAGTTAGTTGCTTCCCCTGATGGAAGAGATAATTCGGTGACAATTCATCAGGATGTAAATTTGTATGTTGCTGTCTTAAATAATGGCGATCGCGTCAATCATAGTGATGAGAACAATAGGTCATTATGGCTGCAAGTCGCTAGAGGTTCGGTTGATATTAATGGTAAATCTCTGGGAACGGGTGATGGTGCTGGAATTATTCAAGAATCGGAAATTGAAATAGTTGCTACTAGTGACAACACGGAAGTACTGCTGTTTGATTTAGCGATTTAAGCAATTCATCCCCGAAAAAAGATGGATTTATCAGTACCAAGTAGTCTTCCCCTGGGCTACTAGTAATTTTTAACTCAGAACACAATAATGATAATGACACCATTTATGTTGGGACAATTCGCACCACATTCTCTTTTTAACTTGAGGGAGAATATATGAATTTACAAGAGAATCAAGCAAATCAACATGTTACTGCAGTTATTTCCCATTATATTCGTCTCGGCCGCGAGTCTGGCTATGAAGAATGGCTGCAAGGAATTTCTCAAGTAGCCAGACAATTTGAAGGTCATAATGGAGTAACTATTCTGAGGCCAAAACCTGGTTGTAAAGGAGAATATGTAATTATTCTACGCTTTGATGAGTATAAAAATCTCTGTCAATGGATGCGTTCTTCCGAACGAAAAGAATGGATCGAACGCGCTCAACCTTTGATTGAAAAGCCTGAAAATGTTCAAATTTTAACAGGATTAGAAGCTCTGGTATCTCTTCCCAATACCGCTACTCCTCCACCGCCAAAGTATAAAACTGCTTTTGTCACTTGGATTGGAGTATTTATCTGTGCATCTAGCCTAGGTTATATTTTAGGTCCTTATTTAGGATTTTTACCTTATCTATTGCGTCAAGCAATTATGACTGGAATAGTCGTCGTGCTACTGGCTTATGTAGTCATGCCCAGATTAACTCGCTTGTTTCATAAGTGGCTTCACTCTGCATAAATTTTAAGCATCATATTATTGGTGCGTCACGGCAAAATCTCAATTATCAATATCTCCCCAAAATTATTAAAGCCGTGACAGCACCCTACAAAAGAATCCTTAATTAATTTGCCTAAAAAAATAGATGTTGTAGGGTGCCGTGACGGTCACAAAAGTCACCAAATCATAACGATAAAATTGGTATTACCGTCACGCACCATCCGTAAATTGATGCTGTACTCTCCGTTTAACAACACTCTATAAAATTCATACCTAATAAACCCGATTTCTCCAAAAAAACCGGGTTTCTCAACATATTAAATTATTGCAAATCATAATATTGTGGCGCGTTACGGCATTGTTAATTTTCAAAATTAAATACCGTAACACATCCAATTTTTTCATAAATCAAACACCAATTTTCAATCCATTTTCAGTAACAAAACTTGTCAAAGCAGAATCATTCCCACGTCCGAAATATTGCGAAAGAGGCTTAAGTTCTTGCATCAATTCGATAAAATCACCAGGAGTCAAAGATTGAGGCCCGTCAGAGAGAGCTTTAGCGGGATTGGGGTGAACTTCAATCATTAAAGAGTCAGTTCCAGCAGCGATCGCAGCTTTAGCCATTGTCGGTACATACTTAGAGTAACCAGTAGCATGGCTAGGGTCAATCATAATCGGTAAATGAGTTAAAGTTTTCAATACGGGTACTGTAGATAAATCCAGAACATTTCTGGTGTATTTCTTATCAAAGCTACGAATTCCGCGCTCGCACAAAATCACGTTAGGATTGCCAGTAGACAAGATATATTCAGCCGCCATCAACCATTCTTCAATAGTTGCAGACATGCCGCGCTTAAGGAGAATGGGTTTACCAGTTGCACCAGCTTTCTTCAACAGCGAGAAGTTTTGCATATTTCGCGCTCCGATTTGCACTACATCTGCAATTGCAGCAACTTTATCTAAATCGGAGGTATCCATTACTTCGGTGATAATTCCTAAACCGGTAGCTTCACGGGCTTTAGCTAACAAATGCAAAGCACTTTCTCCATGCCCTTGGAAAGAATAAGGCGAACTACGGGGTTTGTAAGCACCACCTCTAAGAAACTGTGCGCCACTCGCTTTAACTACTTTAGCGGTTTCTACTATCATCCCTTCATTTTCTACCGAACAAGGTCCAGCAACAACAACTAAAGGATGATTTTGACCGAAAGTTACAGCACCATTGGGAGTTTGTACAACCACTTCAGAAGGCTCGCCATATCGATATTCTAAGGAAGCTCGTTTAAAAGGCTGTTCAACTAAGATAACTTGTTCAATAAAAAAGCTCATTTGTTGAATAGATTGGGGATTAATATTAGAAGTATCGCCAATCAAACCAATTACAACTTTTTCTTTACCAATAATTTTTTCGGTAGATACCTTATAGATACTTAATTCTTCAATGATTCGATCAATCTCAACAGCGGGGGTTCCGGATTGGATAACAATAATCATTTTTTGACCTTTTAGGATAATGTTGGTTTTAGTTTGTCTTGTCTTGTGCCGAAGTAAATTAGGCTTTTTGAACTTGTTTTCCTCTGATGCTTTTAAATAGGATAATGGTTTTCAACTTATGCACTTGATAGTAGAAATTATCAATTTTTTATCGCAGCGATATGACTCTAAGCCTTGTGGCTGCTGCTCCTCAACACCAAACTTTTCGTTGCTACCTTGCAATTTTTTTAATTCGCGAATTACCCGCACTATTGTAGGGTGTGTGACGGCTAAGATTTTTCATCAGATATAACTACTTTATTGATACTGCCGTCACGCACCAATGGCTGTATTGTAATTTTTGTATATCCCCTGAAGAGCAAAAACTATTGTAGGGTGTGTGACGGCTAAGATTTTTCATCAGATATAACTACTTTATTGATACTGCCGTCACGCACCGATGCCTGTATTGCAATTTTTGTATATCTTTTGAAGGAATAAAAGTAATTAATATCACTCTATAAGCAAAAAAATAGTAATTTAACTGAGAAAAAACGGGGTTTATATAAATTACATTTGTAAAAATTGCAGCAATGAATTAAAAAATGCGTGAGTATTAATAATCCAACCAATCTATAATTTAGCTTCTTAAAGGGCTTTCCGTTTCATTAGGATATTTTACTCGGAAGTAGGAATCAAGGATTTCTTCAACATTTCTGACCAAAATTTCCGGTGAAATCGAGACTGGGCTCCTGCTTAAATCAAGTTCTTCAAGTTTTTTCCCGGTTTCGGGGTGAGAACTTTGGAGAGGGATCAATAAAAAGTTATTCTCTCTCCCCATCACTCTATTTCCCCATCCATTTTTTGTCATAAAAGGTATCCATAAGGGTACTGTCAAAACATGATGAACTTGAATATTGTAAATATATGGCAAACATCAGAGCACTAAGTTATTTAACTTAGAGTCGATTTTTTAAAAAATCAAATAATGAACGTACTATTAATTTTTTATTGCGTCCATTTTCGTAATTACTCTAACAGCTTTTGTGTTCAATATCATAAGCAAATAAATTTTGTTCTGATAACTAATTGATTCCTAAAAGGAGAATAAAACTATGACTTACACAGAAAAACATCCCTATCAATACGACTGTGAATGTGAATTTACTTTTCCGATTAAATTAAATGTTCCTGTCACTATCAATCCCACTGTTTACATCAATCCAATACCTATTACTAAGGAGAGATTGCCTGTTGTAATTGAGCCAGAACTTTTGTTAGAGCCAGGAGTGAAATCTAAAGCACCCGAGTGCTATCCTCAGCTAGAGCATAAAGGACATCAATTGCCATATCAAAGTTAAGAAGTCTTGAGATCGAGCTAATTAAACGGCGTTGCCTACCTCTTTTCTGCAACGCCAATTAAACTTGTTCAAATGACACAATCTTTCAAAACTAATTGATTCCCAAAAGAGTACAAAACTATGACTTACACAGAAAAACATTCCTATGAACACGACTGTGAATGTGAATTTACTTTTCCGATTAAATTAAATATTCCCATCACTATCAATCCCACTGTTTACATCAATCCAGTACCTGTAGCTAAGGAGAGATTGCCTGTTGTCATTGAGCCAGATCTTTTGCTAGAACCAGGAGTGAGATCTAAAGCACCCGCGTGCTATGCTCAAAATGGATATAAAAAGAATCTCCAAAATGAGAGCGTAATGCAATCAGCAGAAATTAAATAGTAAATAGTTTGTCTTTTCTTTCTAGATTTTATTTAGCTGAATATTCACACCATCCTTATTTGTCGATGGTGTGAATTATTTATACCAATTCTGTATGAGGCTGCGCTAATCGCCCTCAGCCTGGAAGACTGGGGCTATGGAAATAAAGCCCGTCTGCACGGGCTAAATTAGGCGCATTTTTATAAAGAAATGGTATTACATCAGATAAGCATAATTTAACAACCAAAATTAAGGAATAGTTTGTATGTCTATCCCAGAATCAAATTATAAATTAGAAGATAATAAGATACTAGTATCTTTGACCTTAAAAATTCCGTTACAATTTGAGATAGAATTACGAGGAATGGAAAATACAGACGTAAGTCAATTCGAGCGTAAAAAAGTTTCAAATCAAGCTAAAAATATAAATGAAAGTTTTATTAATAACGAAATAAATCAAGCTGAAATTGAGAAAAAAGTGCAGTTATTATCTAATCAATTAGCTACTCAGATATTAGATAATCATAATCATATTTTATCGGAGAAAAATGGAAATAAATTTTCATCAAATAATCAGGGCGTTCGGGAAGAAAAGTCAAGGGTATTACAGGAAAACAAAAGCCTAAATATATCAGATATTAAAGATAAAACAGAAACGAATCAAAAAACAATATCGACTACTAATAAAAACAGAAAATTACGTTTTGCTGACTCACTAAATGATGGTTTAACTCTGGCAGCAAATGTTGTCGGCACTATGCTATTTATGGGTAAGTTAGCTAACTACAGTTGGGAGTAATATTTGA
>JBCCSG010000143.1:0-16189 GCA_039200565.1 Cyanobacteria bacterium P01_D01_bin.50
GACCACCGGATTCTACGCAGCGAACGCCGCGAAATCCTTCGAGCATTACTTCTTCAAGTTCTAAATCTTCTACTGCACCGCGCTCGGCTGCCAAATGTAATACGGTTGTTTGTGCTTTAGAGTGAAGCATCAAACGAGTGGAATCCGCCTTAGGGTCACAACCTACGATCATGATTCTTTGACCCATCTCAGCCATTGCAGCCAAGGTATTCTGAGAAGTGGTGGACTTACCGATACCACCTTTACCGTAGAACGCTATCTGTCTGATATTCTCGTCAGTCATTATTTTCTCCTGCAATTAATTGGTTTATCGAGTGGGTGCAGTGGTTGTTGGAACCTTTTACTCTTATGAGAAGAGTAACTTGCTTATAGAACGTCGCAGGTGGCGCACGCTCTACAGCATTTTCTGGTAGAGTTGGATTCATGATGTTGGTTGTTGATTGATAGTTGATAGTTGTTGGTTGATAGTTGTTAGTTGATATTTAATACTTTTCCACTAACTACTAACTACTAACTGTTAACCGCTTCAACTACAAGGTTATTACTGATGCGTTCGCGTAATTTAGCTTCGATGGCACTCTTGAGAGTCGCAAAGCTACTAGAACAAGAGCCGCAAGCTCCTTGAAGTATCACTCTGATACTATCGCCTTCTACATCGTAAAGTTCTACATCTCCCCCATCGGCGATTAGAATGGGTCGTATTTCTTCGTCTAATACTTTTTGTATAAGTGCTATTTTTTGCACTGGTGTCAGCGGTTTATCGCTAAGCTGACCTTTAGTAATATTATTATTGGATGTTGCACTTGCTTCATAGGTGAAATTTCTTTGCATATCGATGATGATGTCATCAATACTTGCTAAACAAGTTCCACATCCGCCACCGGCTTTTATAAAATTTGTAACTTCTTCTGCGGTAGTAAGTTTGTTTTCTTCTATTATACGTCGGACTTTTGGTTCAGTGATGGCGAAGCAGGTGCAGATTATAGCTCCTTCATCATCGTCATCGTGAGCCGCAAGGGGAATACCTCGATAATTATATATAGCTGCCTCCAATGCTTCCTGACCCATTACAGAGCAGTGCATTTTTTCTTGAGGTAAGCCGCCAAGGTACTCGGCAATATCTTTGTTAGAAATACTCAGAGCTTCGTCTATTGTCTTGCCCTTTACTAATTCTACCAGAGCTTCGGAAGATGCGATCGCACTTGTGCAACCAAATGTTTGAAAGCGAGCGTCAAGGATTTTGTTTGTATTTTCATCTACTTTGATATGCAGTCGCAAAGCATCGCCGCAAGCAATACTACCTACTTCTCCAATAGCGACTTTAACTCCAGTTTCGCCCTTGTCTTCTAGAACACCCTGATTTTTTGGATTATAAAAGAATTCTAATACTTTATCTGTGTAGTCCCACATAGCCTTTTGAGTGATGAGTTATAAATTACGAATAATAAATAGGGGAGCCAAGGGTTGCCTTAAAAGTTTTTTTAAAGAAAAAACTTTTAAGGGTGCCCGTCAGAGAGTGGGAGAGTAAAATAAATTCCTAAATTCCTCACTCTTAATTTCTAACTTAAGACTGTTGAGCTAATGCTTGTTCTTGATCTTTGAGCCAAGCTGCATCATCATTTTTGAAGGGTGAAAGTTCGCGTAAGCGGCCGATGATTGCAGGTAATACTGTTAAAACTTCATCAATATCGGCATCTGTATTGTAACGAGAAAGACTAAAACGAATGGAGCCGTGCAAAGTTGTATAGGGTACTCCCATTGCTCGTAGAATATGAGAAGGTTCTAACGAACCGGAACTACAAGCAGAACCGCTGGATGCACAAATCCCGTGCTGGTTGAGTAATAATAATATTGCTTCACCTTCGATATATTTGAAACCAATATTCGTAGTATTAGGCAACCTCTCTGTTGCACCACCGTTAATTTCACATTCTCTAACTTTTTCTATTATAGTTCTTTCTAGGCGATCGCGTAAACTTTTTTGTTTTTTACTTGCTGAGTCTAAATGTAATAATTCGAGTTCGCAAGCTTTACCTAAAGCAATTATTCCTGGAACGTTTTCGGTTCCCGCACGTCTTCCACGCTCTTGCCCTCCACCAATGACCAAAGGACGGAATCTGACTCCGCGTCGTACGTATAATGCTCCAATTCCTTTAGGTGCATGAAGTTTGTGCCCGGAGATGCTTAACATGTCAACGGTGCTATTCTTCATGTCAACAGGTATTTTGCCTACAGCTTGAACTCCATCAACATGAAAGAGTGCGCCATATTCTTTAGCTCGTTTGCCAATTTCCTCTATTGGAAATATCACGCCGGTTTCGTTATTGGCATACATAACGCTAACCAAAGCAGTTTCGCTCGTGAGTGCGGCTTCTAATTCAGCTAAATCTAACTCTCCCTGACTATTTACTGAAAGATAGGTCACCCTGTAACCCTGTTTCTGGAGTTGTTTGCAAACATTAAGTACTGCTGGGTGTTCTACCTGAGTGGTAATAATATGTCGCTTGTTAGGCTGTGCTTGGAGTGCTGCCCGAATAGCAGCATTATCTCCTTCTGTTCCACCACTATTAAAGACGATTTCTGAGGTTTCGGCACCAAGAATGGCTGCAACATTTTCTCTAGCTTGTTTTACTGCTTTACCGACTTGCCCCCCAAAGCTGTGCATACTAGAAGGATTGCCGTAGTATTCGCTTAAGTAGGGCAACATTGCCTCTACAACTTCTGGGTCAACTTTGGTAGTAGCATTATTATCTAAGTAAATACAGTCTTTTTGCATTTCTTTAAATTTCTCTAAAAGTACTTCAGAATTAATGGTGTTTTTTTTAGTATTTTTGGAATCATAAGCATATAGAAAATGAAAGAGGCAAAAAGGAGATAAAGAGGGGATAATTCTTAACTCCTAACTCCTAACTCTTAACTTTTATTTTCTATGCTGCTTGCCGCAAATTTTGTTGTAATTGCTCGGAATATTTTTGGGAATAAGTATTAAACCAGTTTTCCCAGTAGTCTGTTTTATTAGTAAGTTGTGATACTAAACTTTTGTAAGTGTCAAACCAGTTTTCCCAATAGTCTTCTGATGTTTCTTTTACGCAGCCGTCATATGTCGGACAACCTGCTTTACATTGAGGTACTGAGTAAATACTATCAACGCAGTTTGTACAGAGTTCGGGGTCAATCCAGGGATGGTTATCAACTATTTTGATTGCGTTGGTGGGACATACATTTTTGCACAAGTCGCAGGAAATACAATTGCTCGTAATTTTGTAAGCCATTTTTTCCACCTTTATATATGTTATTGAATTGAGGTAATGGCACTGGTTAATGAATTATTTTGAATTTTTAGGTTGTCGGACAACCCTTGGAATATTAAACAATTTGAGATTTTAGATTGATTTATAGTCTTTCCAATTAATTTGTGTAGTGGGAGTATTTTGCTCCCTAGTAAAGAAGTTTTTAACTCCCACTACTATCTAAAATCTAAAATGTCTATTGAATAATTATTGACTAATTGCTTGCTGGAAAAACTCTAAAGCAACTTTATCAATTACGTCGTAAGCTTCAACAGTTTGTATCCCTGCTTTGTGCAGTTTTTCTTTGGGACATTCCCCAATCTTGGAAACCAATACTGCTTTGCAATCAGAAAGTGCTTTAATGATATTTTCTAAAGTGGCTTCCTCACCGTATCCGCCTTGACAGAAGTGGTCAACTTTACGATGACCGATAAATTTTACTTCTTTTCCGTCTACTTCGTAAATTTGAAATTCTTTAGCATGTCCAAAGTGTTGGTTAACTAAACCACCACCTTTAGTCGCTACTGCTAGCAGCATTGTTTCGCCGGTAATTTCTAATTCAAGGGATTGAATTTCTTGTTTAGCTGCTTCGAGTTGTTCTCTAGTTTCTTCTATACCTTGATGAATTTCTTGGCGTTGCTCCAAGTTGTATTCTGGAGCCATTTCCATGAATTTATCTTTGGTAAATTCTTGAGAACGGTCTTCCCCTAATAATCCTACCGCGTCAGCACGACACTGACGGCAATGACGCATCATCTTCATGTTACCAGAACATTTGTCTTGTACTTCCTTTAATTCTTTGGAAGTGGGACCTCTTTGTCCGTTTAATCCAAAGTGGGTACCGTGTTCTGGAGCACTAATCAAGGGCATAATATTGTGAATAAATGCACCTCGTTGGCGGATGGCTTTATTTACTTCCGGAAGGTGATGATCGTTAATTCCAGGAATCAATACGGAGTTAACTTTACACAGTATATCTGCCTCTCGAAGAGCTTGTAAACCTTCCATCTGCTTTTCATGCAGAATTCTAGCTCCTTCAACTCCTCTATAGCGTTTCCGCTTGTAGTGAACCCAAGCATAAATCTTGGCTCCAATTTCCGGGTCTACCATGTTAATCGTTATTGTTACATGGTCAACATTTAATTCTTTAATTCGGTCTACATATTCTGGTAACATTAAACCATTGGTTGATAGACATAGTTTAATGTCTGGTGCTTGAGAAGCAATCAACTCAAAGGTACGGAAGGTCTTTTCTGGATTTGCTAAGGGATCGCCAGGACCTGCAATTCCTAACACTGTCATTTGAGGAATCTTACCTGCAACTACCAGAACCTTTTGTGCGGCTTCTTCTGGTGTGAGTAATTCGCTCACTACTCCGGGACGACTTTCGTTGGCACAGTCGTATTTTCGATTGCAAAAGTTACATTGAATGTTGCAAGCAGGAGCTACGGCAACATGCATTCTTGCATAATGATGATGAGCTTCTTCGCTATAACAAGGATGTTTTGCAATCCGCTCTTTAGTTCTTTCATCAATTTCGATGCTAGGGCTACTATTATCATTGCAGCCACTACCGCAACCACCTTTTTTAGCTTTAGCTGGTATTATTATAGATTCGCTTTCGGAAGGGGTGAAGATTCCTGTGGAAGTAGACGGTGATGTCATTGAATTTCGCGTTCGGTCACTGGACAAAATGCCAAGTGGGAGATGCTATTTCATTTTAGACTAACCCAGGAATCGAAGTTACGACGGAGTTACGTTTACCCGAATAACTCCGAACAACTTGGAGCGTAAGCTAATCGGGAGAAAGTTAAACCTCAGTTTCTCGGCTGGTGTGTGTCAACGCTTGAGATCACCGAGATATTAACTTGTTTCACGCGATCGCCGTAACTTCTTATTACAGGGCATGGTGCTATCTCATTACTAAGCTAAGTTCTCAAAAGTCTTACATAGCAGTGCTTTTGCTTTTGGGCTCTGTCAAATTGACTAAAAGTTGACTATAATCTGCTTATTTTTATCTCTGAAATGAAAATGAATTACTAATTTGATTTACTTTTACAAGTTGACTAAATATTTACTATAGTAGCCTTTCTAATAATTTGGCGATCGCCATTAGCCAAGTGGTTCGTGCTTGCGAACCACTACTCATTGTTTCCCTCTTATAAAGTTAAAGGGTTGGTTGATCGACAATTTCGACGATTTGCATCATGCCTTTATCTTCATGCTCTAGGATATGACAATGCAAAACAAATTTACCAGAAAAAAGTTCATAACGACTGCGAATGTATTCTGGATGAGCTTGGGTAACCATTAATGTATCCCGCCAAATGCGTTCATCTTTGCCCTCCGGATCGATGCGATCGTACTGAAAGGGATTGACGTGGATATGAAAAGGATGATTATCACTTTGAGAACTAAGCTTCCAGATTTGTGCATTATTCAATTTAAGAATTCTTTTATTTTCAGGTTTGAAAGATTTACCATTAATCATAAACTGATCGGAAATCATACCGAAGACAACATTTTGCTTTTGCTCTCCTATTACCTCATTATCGCTAATATTCCGAGGAGCAACATCTCCTTTTACTTTTGCGATTTGCTTATCTGATGGTAATTCCATCTTCTTATCAAGTTTACCTTCAACAATTACTCTAGCCAATATTGAAGGTACTTCTTCACCATTGACAGACTTAGCAGCTGAACTAGCTTCGTCAATTAGCTCGTATTCTTGTAGTGTTTCTCCCTCTGGCATTTCCACCAATACGTCACTACGATAGCCCGGTTGGAGTTCTATACTCTCCCAACTGTCCAGTTTTCCTAAAGGAATTCCATCCACAGCAATTTCGTGAAGTTTAATTTTTTTCTCTGTTTTTTTATTGCGTAACCCTAGATTAATACTCTCCTCTATCCCAGCATGTATAAAACGCCAACGTTGAACTTCACCTGGATGCATATAAATTGTAGGGACAATCTGACCGTTTATTGTAGTATGACGTTTTAATACCTGCCACCAAGATTTTTTCTCATCCGAATTATAACCTAACTTCTTATAGTCTTCTATAAGCCCGTTTTCGTCATAGGCGATTTGCCCAAACACAAAAACTTTTTCCTCTGCGTTCTCAATTTCTGGAATATCATCTAGCCCTCCTTCGACGATGATAGCTCCTGCCATACCACTAGAAACTTGAAGTGCTGTCGAGCCATGAAGATGAGCATGATACCAAAAAGTGCCAGATGGGTGATTTTCAGGAATTTTAATTTTAATGGTATATTGAGGAGCTGGATCTCCTTCTTTTTGCTTTGGTTTCATGATTCTCAAAACATTATCACTACAATATCTTGGATCAACATGAAGACCGTGAGTATGAAAATTGGTGATGTTGAAATTGTGAGGCTCATTCTTTGCTCCGCCTATTAGCTCCTCATATTCACAACCATCGGGTAATATTGTACGAGTTGTACGAATTATTTCTTCCTGGTGTTTTTCTGGTGGCAAATCATTAATTAATGTTATCTCTATAGAGTCTCCAGGCTTTACTCGCAGAGTAGGACCAACTAATTTACCGTTATAAGAGCGTAGACAAACATCACTGCCTGCAATCTTATTCTTTCCATATTTAACTGTTAATCTTCCATATTTAACTTTTGACTCTTTATCTTCACCTTCTAATTTTTTAGGTTCTAAAGACAATTCTTCTGGATTATTAAATTCTTTACCCGCATAATCCGCATCGTCTTTAATCTTTTCATATCCGCAAGGGTTATTTGTGGGAGAAGCATTTGTGCCTTCTGCATATCCGTTTGGGATAGGGTTTAAAAGCAGTAGCAAAAATAGTGTAATTGCCGTCCATACTCTCATCTTTATCCTCTTGACTTAAAAATACAAATAAATCGGAAACTATATAGGCATCCAAAATCATTTGTGAGACAGTAAACATACTGAAATATTTACCTACAAATGCTTTTTTTAGACCTATTATCGGGTGAAACCTGAACTTTTTTCACAAGGTCGGCAAACAAAAATATTTGTGCCATAGGCTTTATTCACAGAGCTTTTAGAGAATAGTTCATGTCTTGCACTATCATCAACAAGGATAGAGAAGCGGGTTTATCAACGAAAAATTAGGGTTATAACCGGTTAATATTCGCAATAAACTCGGTTCCCTATCTACTTGCAAGATGTGCGATACCCTAAATTCTACAAAAAGTCAGGGTAAATCAATATATCACGCTTAAAAAGAGGTAGGCTTTAATGCCTAATTTCATGAATAAGCTTGAAGTTTTGTTTGTGCGTCTGAAATTTGTGTAGGTCCTTTAAGAACTGAGATAAGCCGCCAAATCACCGAATAGCCATCTTTGATGTCAAGATTTGTGGTGTATGAAGCAGTTGCTTCAGGAAGTTTTACACGTTTACCATTTTCGTCGAGAACGTAGTATTGCCAAACCGTATATGACGGCGATGCAGTGTTTAGGTTCTGTTCTAATGTGTAAGTTCCTGCTTTATATGAAAAATTTGATACACGACTCGAGAATCCCTTATCGTATTTTGCAGTAAAGCTCTTGACAAGAGACTTACCATCTTTTGTACAAAAACAACTCCCATAGTCAAAGGATTTGCCCTCACCTGGGTTTTTCTTGGCAGCTTCGAGAACATCTTTGACAGTGGCACCTTTGACTTCTTCGGCATCGAGTTTAACTGAGTAAAAAATCCCAACAACTTGTAGGTTAATGCCCATGAAAGTTTCCTCTGTTTTATTGGTATTGCTAGCTCAGTATTTCTAACTATGTCAAAATTACAGATGCCATCAATTGTACTCATATAATTTATGTGTTGTCCACTATACATAAGACGAGATAATTGTTGAAAACACGCAAAAAGTAGAGTATTGGGTATACAAACTCTACATAAAATGAATTTATTCGGTAATAAGCTCTAAATTACAATACTTTGTAACCTCAACCGTGTTACCTCAGTTTCTAATTCAGCTATTCTCTTTCTTGCTTCAGCAAGCTGTTTTTCGCATTGTTCCAGCTTGTTTTTCTCATCAAAAGCACTATCAAAAGCTTTTCTTCTATTTTCAAGTCCGAACCATTGCTGATAAACCTTGGTATGTATCTCAACTGTGTGTCCTAAATTATCAGCTGCTGCTTTAATGGGGATTCCCTGTAAGTGCGCTCTAATCGCGCAAGCATGTCTCAAATCATACGGTGTAAATAAGAGTTTGTATGATTTAAAGAAATCCCCTAATTTACTAACTTTATAATGTAAGTCAATTGCCGTTTGTTCTTCTAAAAGATACTTTTTAAGCAAATTGATATTCTCTTGATTTTTTAAATCAAACAATTCAATCCATTCAGGAACAAAAGGAAAGACTTCTCTGTATCCAGTTTTATTTGATTTATGAACTTTGAAAGTATTGTGGTTATTTTCCAATGACATAAACCAATCTAAATCGGGTTGATTAAATATCTCTCTAGGACGTAAACCATAAATAGCTATTAATCCAAAAATTAATTTATTACGCTGACAAACTTTTGAAGATTTGTCTCTATTGCAAGGTTTGATTTTTTCTAAATACGAATCAATTAAATTCATTGAATTAGCTATTGTTTTATCATCTGGTATATTTCTATTTTTAACTTCTCTTTTGATTTTCAATTCCGAAAAATCGTGTTTTATCTCAAGTGATTTACAAATAAAATGAGCGATTATTATCGCAATACGTCTGGTGTTAAAAGTATTAGTTTGTTTTATTTTTGCATTCAAAGATTCTACTGTGACAACATCATCAGAGTAAAAATATCTTTTAAACTTTCTTTGATAATCCAGAAAACTGTGTTCGCTTCTAATAGTTCTTTTGCGAGTTTGAAAATATATTTTCTCAAACTGCTCGTAAAACTCTTTAAAAGTAATACTGTTCTTTTTTTTAGCTTGTTGTCCTAAATATTTATCAGTCCAAACAAAAATTTTACGAGCTATTAATTTTCCTAGCTCATAGGCTTCTTCTTCAGCAGTCTTTAAACCATCAAAATTTGCTGGGATACCCAAAGATATCTTGTATTGCTTTCTATCCTTCCCTTGCTTATGAGTGTCGCCTGGTTTTAAGGGAAGTGTAGCTCTAAGCTGTATTCCTCCTTTGCTTGCCTCAATAGATACTTTCGCTTTACTAGATTTCAGTCGCTGATTAACTTTTATTAGCTCTTGCTCAAATTTCATATTGTGATGTTCTTTTGTCGCATCTACTATCTTCTTCCTACCCCTATAACTTCCATCAGAAGTAGCAGGAACATCAAAATCACTGAAAACCTTACCCTGTGTATCTTCCATTAGTTGACTAAAAGTTGACTAATTTTTTGACTGTTTAACTTGAACAATTGATTGAATCAAAGTGTTCATATGAAACAGTTTAGAAGATATCAAGGGTTGAATTAAAGATAGTAATATCTCATCCCTCCACTCACCAATCGTGTCTTTATTTATTTGACTCGTTTGGTGTTTGGCGATGTTTAAGTTATATCAGTCGCTTTCCCCCAAGCTTTTAAACTCTTTCGGCTAAGATTTATTAAGTTTATTAATTTTGTACTCAAATCCCAAAATCTCTGTAGTGGAAGGATTATAAAGTTCTAAAAATTTTTTTCCGGGTTGGGGTACTAGTATTGTTCGACTGAGGTGCTGGCATTTATGTTTACAGGTACTTGAATTATTGCACTCTAGCCAAAAGTAATTACAGAAAGAGTTTCATCGATTTTCGGCATTGGCTTCGTCACTCATTGCAATGTACTCGAAACCGCCTTAGTTAAAGATTTAAACGCTTTTACCTGCTATCAAGTATTAGATCAACAATAAAAAGGTAAAAGCTGGAGCAGGGCTACCGCGAACTACTCCAGTCATTCGCGAAATTCAATTGTGTAACTAACATATCATTTTTTTTTGCACAGAAGATGCAAATAAGGTTTTCTTAATTTTTACTTTACAAAGTATTACCATGAGGCTGGGATTAAAGTCATATCTGGGCTAAAGCCTAATCCTAATTTTCAAGGTAATGAGAATAATTTGCTATAAGTTGGGATTTCTTCTTATATTGCCACAGCCTGCTTATTATTGCAATTCCTTCAGTTTTGTGTATGGAGTGTGCTTGCAACCGCTATGTGTTGTAAGTAGGGAATGGGAAATTTGAGTTAAATATCTGGGGAGGGATGCAATTGGTTATATTAACGTTGTCAATACAAACAAGAAGCAGGTGCTGGGAGAAAAGTTATGAGGGCGATGGTAATTCGAGAATACGGTAGTGCTAATGTCTTTGAGTATGAAGAAGTAGAAGCACCAAAAATAAAACCTTCAGAGCTACTGGTGAAAGTTCATGCTGCGGGGGTTAATCCGATTGATTGGAAGATTCGCAAAGGAATGCTCAAAATCATTACTGGGAATAAATTTCCTATGATTTTGGGTTTTGATTTTGCGGGAGTTGTTTTGGAAGTCGGATCTCAAGTCTCTGACTTTCAAGTAGGAGATGAAATTTATGGCTCCCTCGGTGTACCTGGAGGCGCTTATGCTGAACTAGCAGTCATACCGCAAACAGTTGCTGCCCTAAAACCAACAAGTATTAGCTTTGAAGAAGCAGCAGCTTTACCAGTGGCAGCTCTGACGGCTTTACAATCGCTACGAGAAAAAGCCAATATTCAACTTAAGCAAAGCGTACTTATTAATGGAGCTTCCGGTGGCGTAGGTATTTTTGCAGTTCAAATAGCTAAAGCTTTGGGAGCAGAAGTCATCGGAGTTTGCAGCAGCAAAAACCTGGATTTTGTAAAGTCATTGGGAGCGGATTCTCTCATTGACTACACCCAGCAAGACTTTACCCAAATAAGAGCGCAGTACGACATTATTCTCGATGCAGTTGGTAAGCAAACTTTTGATAATTGTAAAAAAATTCTCAAGCCTAACGGAGTTTACGTTACAACCCTACCTACTCTTTCAAATATTGTGCCAATTGTATTAACAAATTTATTTGCTACTAAAAAAGCTAAATTCATTCTTGCTCAACCCAACAGGGCTGACTTGCTTTATCTCAACGAGTTAATTGAAACGGATAAACTTCGAGTGATTATTGACTGCATTTATCCCTTACAAGAATTAGCAGCTGCTCATACTTATAGTGAAACCGAACGAGCAAAAGGCAAGATAGTAATTCGTACTATCGTTTAAATGGCGTTGCCGATTTTATATGAAACGAATTTGTGAAATAAACGAAACCTGTGTCTCTGTAAAATCTAAATTCATCGCAATATCTAGTCAGGCCATTTAAATTACTAATTATTTGTTTATCCTAATTTTGAAGACATAATTTTCAAGAGTGTATTTACCTACACAGAAAAATCTAAAAAAAACATAAATAAGTTGCTTGCCTTGACTATCTGAGCAATACAATAATTCGTAGCTGCATATACAAAATTTTGCTCGTTTGGCTTAATTATCTAGGATTTTGAGTACATATTTAAGCTGTAGTCGTAAGGCAATTTTTTTGAGAAAAATCGCTTCAAAATACTGCTATTTAAGGTTTTTTCAGTGAGTACATTAATGATTAGACCTTTACCCGCTAAATACTAGAACCCATTACCTTTAAATACTAGTCCCCTCACCCCTTAAAAAAGTTATAACCTACTTACAGTATAGATTTGAGGTTCTTGAGTACAGATTTAATCAAATTCAATAAATCTAATGGATAGTAAAGAAGCTGGTGTTGAAAATACCATCTGATATAAGCAGACAATAGCACATCGCTTAAATAATTCAGACATTACCGATGCTACAATCGGATGAGCATATCCGCAATTATAAATTTGCAAAAAACACAGATGGTGCAAACACCTCTGTCCACGAAGATCAACCCAGAGCGAATTTTATTCAGCTTCTACTAAAAGATTTTCGCATTATTTTCGATCGCGATCCAGCAGCACGTAATTGGTTAGAAGTTTTACTCTGCTACCCTGGATTTCACGCACTATGTTTGCATCGTCTAGCCCATTGGTTGTACCGTCGTCAAATTGGTTTGATTCCCCGCTTAATTTCCCATTTTGGCAGATTCTTGAGTGGAATTGAAATTCATCCTGGCGCACAAATTGGCGAAGGCGTGTTTATAGATCATGGTACAGGAGTTGTTATTGGTGAAACCGCTATTGTGGGAGATTACACCCTGATCTATCAAGGTGTTACTCTTGGCGGTACTGGTAAAGAATCTGGTAAACGTCATCCAACTATCGGTAAACACGTTGTTGTAGGAGCCGGTGCTTCCATTTTAGGCAATATCCAAATAGGCGATCGCTCACGTGTTGGTGCAGGCTCGGTTGTATTGCGAGATGTTCCTCCAAGTTGCACAGTGGTGGGTATACCAGGGCGGCCAGTTTCTCGCAAGCAGGATGTTCGTCTTTCACCTTTAGAACATGGAAAGCTTCCAGATTTAGAAGCAACGGTAATTTGTTCCTTACTGCAACGGGTGGAACAACTAGAAAAACAATTGCAAAATCTAAATATTGATACAACTCAAAAGGAGCTTTTGAGGAAAGAAAGTTAATAATGTTACCGCCACCTGGTTCTAATGTCCTGCATCAAATTGTGCAGATTCCCTACTTCCTACGCTGGCAAGTTTACCATCGCTTGCAAGAGTTGGAAATTAAGAGTTGTTGTCGGGAAGATGGTTCTTTGCAGGTAGAAGTAAATAGTTGGATTGCAGCAATTTTGCTTCGTTCTATTGTAATTCAATTTACAGCATCTCGACTTTCATTAATTGATTGGTTGGAAAGGTGTTGGCAGCTTTAAATACTTTGTACCTACCAGCATTTCTATGGTTTTGAGCATAAAGAAACAATTGTGCAACATTAATTATGTATTAATTAAGGTTTCCTGAGAAATAAAAGGTAGGTAACAAGGCTTCCATTTAGGATAAAAAATGTCAGTTAAACTAAACCCTGTTTCTTTATAAATAAAGAGGTTACTTGTTCTATTATGCTAACACCTCACAGCGATACCAAATTTATTAACTTCTTGCAAAAGGAGCTTTTACTTACTAGTTGTGATATTGCTGTGGCGGTACGAAAAAGTAGGTTAAATAAAGGACCGCTACCAATGCTACTTTGGCAGTATGGTTTAGTTAATATAGAGCAATTAGAAAAAATTTTTGATTGGTTAGATGCTCAATGTTGAAATACTTTTAACTTTATTTTTTAGTGTATTTACCATAAAAAATATCTTCAATAATTTCAAATTTTAACCAATTAGGGATTTTTTAGAAGTAAATTTTCCAAACATGTCACTTTACTTCTAAAAATAAGTATTGTACTGATGAACTAAGAACTATATTTTTAATTTTAGGACGACTGCAAAAGGACATATTTTTCTTACAGGGTACTTGTACACTGACGGGCACCCATAAGAAATTTTTCTTCTAAAAAAAATTCTTATGAGAACCCTTGACTCCCAAATGGAGGTAATTATAAGACTTACGACTGTGCAAAACCAGAATTTACTAGACGATCGCCTAAGTCCCGAATTTGAAAAAACAACCAAGAGGCTCCTCATGTTTACTATCTTAATTTCTGGTATTAGTCTATTAATTTTTCCTACATTCACTAAAAACAATATGATATCTATGCTACTTGAAAACCTTAAGGATATTTCCTAAAAATAAAATTATTAATTTATACATAAATCTAGTTCTTTGTCATACAGAAAATCCTTGTTTATCGGGTAATAATAATTAAGGATGAATATGGAATTATAAAGACGAAAATTTAAGTTTTTTATAATTCATAATTTATCAAAAATGATTCATTCCTTACTATTGCTGTTCGCGAAACTTTACTGATAATCAAAACCACAATCATTCAGGGGTATTAACAACAATCCCATAGAGGTATTTTTGGAGATGAATCAACCACCTGTCTTAATTAATGACACAACACTGCGTGATGGCGAACAAGCTGCGGGTGTTGCTTTCAAATTAGAAGAAAAAGTTGCGATCGCCAAGTTTCTTGATGCTGTTGGAGTACATGAAATAGAAGTCGGTATTCCCGCCATGGGCGAAGAAGAAATGCGAGCTATTAAAGCAATCGCTAATTTGAATTTGCAAGCAAAACTCCTAGCTTGGAATCGCGCTGTAATCTCAGATATACAAGCTTCTATGGCTTGTGGATTGAAGCGGGTACATATTTGCATTCCTGTTTCTGGAGTTCAAATTAGCACTAAGTTTCAGGGACAATGGCGTATTACTCTGCAACAGCTTAGAGACAGTATCAACTTTGCTTTCGATAATGGACTTTGGGTTTCAGTCGGTGGAGAAGATGCTTCGAGGGCAGATAAAAATTTTCTGTTGGATGTAGCTTTATACGCTCAAGAGTTAGGTGCTTCTAGATTCCGCTTCTGCGATACGGTAGGAATTCTCGATCCTTTCGCCACTTATCATCGAGTCAGAAAACTAGTAAAAGCGTTATCGATTCCCGTGGAAATCCACACCCACAATGATTTTGGTTTGGCAACAGCGAATGCTCTTGCAGGTATTGAAGCAGGCTGTTTAACAGCGAACACAACAGTAAATGGTTTGGGAGAAAGGGCTGGAAATGCAGCTTTGGAAGAAGTTGTCATGGCTTTAAAGCGTATTTATGGCTTGGATGTAGGTATCAATACTCCAAAGTTATTAGATTTATCCCGATTGGTAGCAGACGCATCTCGTTGCAATGTACCACCTTGGAAAGCAATTGTAGGTGAAAATACTTTTGCCCATGAATCTGGTATCCACGCCCATAGCATACTGCAAAATCCAATGACTTACGAGCCATTTAGCCCAGAAGAAGTCGGTTGGGAAAGACGCTTGGTAGTAGGTAAGCATTCTGGTAGACATTTGGTGTCTCAAGTGTTGTCAGAAAATGGAATCAATCTCAATCCTGAGGAAACTAAATCTGTTTTAGATGCAGTACGTCAGGAATCAGTACAAAAAAAACGCAGTCTTACTACTCAAGAAGTATTGGATTTAGTACAACAAGGTAAATATTCCCATGCCGTCAGATGAATTAGAACTCGACTTACCACCTGTTTTTGATGTCGGCGATCAGGTCAGAATTTGCAGCGTGATTAAAAATGATGGTACTTATCCCGGTAAAAAATTAGGTGAAGTTTTAATTAATGTCGGAGAAGTTGGTTATGTCATAAGTATAGGTACATATTTACAAAGAGCTTATATTTATGCAATCCGCTTCTTGGAAAGGGATATTGTTGTAGGTTGTCGTAAACATGAATTGGAACTTATACAAAGAGCGGAACAAATATGAAAGTAATGTTACGTACAAATGCTGCCGGTACATTAATCGTATATGTTCCGAAAAAAGACTTAGAAGAAGAAGTTGTTAAACAAGCAGATGGGGAAGCTGGTAAAGTTTTGACTTTAGCAAATGGTTGGGAATTAGAATTCTCTAATATGCCGGATACGCAAGATTTACCTAAGACTGTAGAAGCAAAAAGATTATCTTAAAATTTTTTCCAATTCCCGAATCTAAAATAAATCCAGCCCCCAAATTTGAGGGGGCGTTACTTCCTTCCCGGTTTTATGATTACCGAATTAATTGACGGAAGGAGTGATGGAAAGAATCTAACTATCAAATATCAAGCTATAATCAACCATTTTGATATCGCAATAGTTTTATAAAACCAGCAAATATCAAGCTATAGTCAACTATTTTGATATCGCAATAGTTTTATTAACCAGCAAATATCAAGCTATAGTCAACTATTTTGATATCGCAATAGTTTTATAAAACCAGCAAATATCAAGCTATAGTCAACCATTTTGATATCGCAATAGTTTTATAAAACCAGCAAATATCAAGCTATAGTCAACCATTTTGATATCGCA
>JBCCSG010000144.1:0-16161 GCA_039200565.1 Cyanobacteria bacterium P01_D01_bin.50
CTGCTTAATTTATAAGTCGTGATTCGCAATTGTGACTGGGAGCAAGGCGATTTTAGATTTTTTAAATTGCTTCTCGAATTAATTCGGAATTTGATGATTTTAGGTGAATACGAACTTAAAACAGTTTTAAATTCCAATCCAAGATTTAATATTATGTCCGTTACTTCCTGCTTTACCCGACGCTTTGCCCTCTCTTTGGGAAGAAAAGGTTGCCAGCTTGGGGAGTGGGATTCTAAAACTATCAGACTTAATCTAAAATCTAAAATTGCTTAGTTGAGTCATAACTACGAATCACGAATTATTAACTAAGATTTTGGGTAATGGGGTTGTTCAGCATTAATCGGTGGATGTATGTCAAAATTTGATAATGGTCTATAGCTGTACTCTGAATCGCATTCTTTTTGAATGTGTTTTTTGATTGTGTCTAAATCGACAAAGCAATCTGCGACATCAATCAAGCTTTCACTTGTCATTGAACGTAAACTAACTACTTCCACTCTTGAACCTTGATAGGAGACTGCATTGACTGCATAAGCTAAATCTCCATCACCACTTACTAACACCGCTGTGTCGTAATGAGGGGCTAAATTCATCATATCTACAGCAATTTCTACATCAAGGTTGGCTTTTTTAGAACCATCTGGAAATTGTACTAAATCTTTGGTTATGACACGATAACCATTACGACGCATCCACAACAAGAAGCCCTGCTGTTTTTCGTTAGTTGGATCTACCCCCGTATAGAAAAAAGCACGCAACAATTTTGAATCTTTCGCTAAGCAGCTAAGTAGTTTGGCATAGTTGATTTCAATTCCAAGTTGTAATGCTGCATAAAATAAGTTTGCACCATCAATGAAAATCGCCACCTTTCCACGATTGGGACAAGTAAAAATAGTACCGTCTGCATAGACATCCGGTGTTTCCATGTAATCATCTGGAACATCGGGGACACTAGGGACATTAGGAACTATCAAATTTGGTCTTTGATATTCTGGACGTTGATATTCCAATTGCTGTTTAATTGGTCTTTTTGGTTTGTTTTCTTTAGTAAAAGTATTAATTGTCATTGATACCTCTGAATGTCAAAGCAGATAATTTTTTTTGAGTTGTCACGGGAACTAGATAAACTACGGAATTTCTTAATCCTAGGATGGAAATTGTTTTAAGTAATATTCTTTTACTTCACGTATCCTACACACACTATCCGGCATATTTGCTAATGCTCGCGAAATAGTCGAAACTAGCAATTAATGCAAAGAAGGCTTTGGCTGCCGGTTATAAAGTTGATATTAAGGTCAGTTGGGTAAGTAATATTACAGGTTGACAATTCATTTTAAAGGTTATAACTCAAAAATGTCTGTTTTGAGGATATTAATAAAACTAATAAAAAAAATCTCTGTAAATATACGGTAATACTTCTACTAATCAAAGACTTTACAGTCACGTACCAACTATGAAGAAAATTTATATTGCGTGATGTTCAAAAACTTTTCTTAATCAATTGATAAGGATTAGGAGAGTAAGCGATCGTTTCACATTTTTTTGTGTAATTCGATTTTTGGATAAATTGAAATCATAAATATTTAATCATTCGTTTTCACTAGATATCCGGCGTAATTTAAAGCTAAATTCTGTTTTTATTATTTTCTGACCCCAAATTGCCTTTGTTAGATAATTATCCCAAATGTAAGTATTTTAACGTAAACAATCAAATTCAACTCCAAGTTTACTCCTGCCTATGATAATTCTCGAAAGGCAATACCGATTCTTAATAAAGTTAAGCTTAATATTACTTAAAGATACGCTCTAAAAACTTACCCATACGCTCATAGACTTTTCAATGGTTTGGGATTGCAAAAATCGTCGCTTCGGACTGTAATTTCGGAGTACGTGCGTTATATGGGCAATCATTATTAAACATCTCTTCAGCTTAAATTTATCCTGGAATCGGCGTAGATACCCCCAATTTAATCGTTGTGTTTATCTCAGTTTTCCTAAAGTAGTGATGTACAGGACTGCTTCATCATTAGGAATACCGAGAACTTCATTTACTTTGTCATCAAAGAAACCACCTATGCCACTTACGCCTAAACCTAGGTGAATTGCACCTAAATTAAGTCTTTGCCCCAAATGTCCGGCATCCATATGCAGATAGCGGTAAACTCTGTCGCCGTATTGAGCAATCGCATTTTTGAGGTTAGCAGTATGGAACATTACAGCAGCTGCATCCCGTCCTAAATCCTGTCCCAAACAGAGATAATGTAACTCCCGGCGGAAATTTTTAAAGCGTATTTGACGCAATTCTTGTGTTTTTGGCGCGTAATAGTAACAACCTCTTTCCAAACCTTCGACTCCAGATACAGCAATAAAAGTTTCAATTAGATTTACATCAAAATAGTCTGGAGAGTTATCTAAATTTTGCTTGGCGTAATTTTGGGGTTGATAAGTGAAATCTAGTAAAGCTTTTAATTCATCGAAAGAGAGGCTTTCACCGCTGAAAGCTCTAGTAGAACGACGTTTGAGGATAGTTCCTTCTAAAACTTCGAGTTTTTTACCCCAGTCAATGGGTTTGGTAGCGGTAGAGATTTTATCGCAAAAACTAAAGTTGTATTTATCCTCAATCGACTTATCAAGATTCTCAAGAGGTAGATTTAACTTACCAGTTGTATCCGGTTTAATTTGGGTAGCTAAATGGAAATAACCCAGAAGTCTTCCATCGGGAATTCGAGGATAATCAGTTTCAGTGGTAGAAGGTAAAGCAGTAACCCCCGAATCTGACTTTTGCTCGCTACCTTGTAAATCTACCAAACTTAGAACTGCGATCGCGCCTTCTTGTCTCGAGTCAATATAAAGCAGTTCGTTTAGGCTTTCATCAACAAAACCGCCGATTAAATGGGGACGATAATTTGTCAGAGCGCCAGCTAATTCGATATTACCTATAAGATGTCCCGTATCGAGACAAATGCGACGGTAAGCCCTATCTTCATAACGCCAAGCAGAGCGATAAAAAACAGAAGTAATAACAATTGCAAGTTGAGCGCCCTGTAGCGAAGAATTTCCGAAACAAGCTTCTTGTAACTTTTGCCAAATATCACTTTCCCAATAATGCATCAGGGAATGAGTTCGACATTGATAGTTATACAAACCAGGAGGTAAAAGCGGCGTACCTCGGCTTAACAAATACATCTCCGCTGGATATAAACTTCCCGCAGAAGGTGCTGCACGCAGGTAAACCGTATTCCCCATAGAGGGCATTCTAGCAGTCAAACCATAGCTACAAAACATTAGCCGGGAAAGTCTTTGCCACCATTGAGCCTCCGGATCCTTTGCGAATGAACCCGGCGGTTTTTCTTTGATATAAGGTTTTAAATCAAAATTAGAACCGATTTTGTACTCTTTAAACGGTACGGGTTGTTTTGTCCAGTCTAAGCCTTTATTTTTGGCTGATATACTTTCTGGCGAGTACTTAGTACGTTCGTGGTAATGCTGAGCAATTGATTGGCGTAATTCTGGCATCTCTAATTTCGATACGCTTGTGCTAAAACATATCTTGGCATTCCTGATGGTCCTTATTTCGTTATAAAAAGTACAATCCTTAGTTATTTTATTGTTTTGTAAACTTTTATGAGTAAGACCAAAGAACTTAAGGGTATAAAGCCGGAGGGCATAGAATTTAAATTTATAATGTTTTCCTTCGCAAATTACCGAATATTTCAATATTAATAAAAGTACCTCCGGAAATTTTTGTAACATACAAAAATACTACATTAAAATAGTGAAAAATACAGAATCAATTAAACCCTATATTTTGGAGATACATTATTTAATTTTTCTACCATAAAATTTGCTCATAAGACGATATTAGTCACAAAAGATAATTCGTCATTTGAATTATCTTTTTAATTTTATACCCTAGGCTCAATACTCAACTAACTATCATCAGAATTGCTTGATTGTGGGGTTTGCTGCTTATTTTGCGAAGAACCTAATTTACGCTTGAGAAAATAACCGAAAGCAACCAAAATTAATAAATATGGAGTGTATACTATCAACCAAATACCTAATTTCAGCAATCCAACGGTAAATGCACCGAAAGAACGAGTAGAATTATTCCATGCATCTTGAATTTGTGACGGTAATCCGGGTTGATTGCTAGTACTTGAAACTGCTGCTTCTAAATCTAAGGTAATTGTAGAATAAGCAACTTGATTTTGTAAGCTTTTTAATTGAGCGGTAATCCGTTCAATTTGTCCTCGCACATTGCTAAGTTCGCGAGCGACGTTTAAAATATCTTTAACAGAACCGGATTTATCCATGATTTTCTGCAAATTACTTTCTGTTCTGCGTAAATTGCTTAATCTTGCTTGAAAATCAACTATTTGTTCGCCAACATCTTCAGCGCTAATATTACGATTTTGTACGGTTCCTAATTTGGTTAATTCGTTAAGAGTTGTTTCCAAAACATCTTGCGGAACTCGCATTTTAATTGTAGCCCGGGGCCGAGAATTAGATTTATCAAGTTGTGTTTCTTGTAAGCTGAGTAAATAGCCTTGTTGCCGATTGATGATTTGCTCTACATCATCCACACTTTTATCTAAAGAGTTAACAACTACTGTAATTCTCGCTTTTTTTATTAGCTGCGGTTTTCTTTTCGGTACGGATTCGTTGACTTGAGGAACTTCGGCAAGTTCTAGAACTGCTGCTTTAGATGAGACTCTACCTTGCGGCGAACTAAATTCCCCATAAGAGGCTGACGGGTACCCATGAGAATTTTTTTCTCCTGAAAAAATTCTCATGGGAGCCCTTGACGCGCAACTTGTGGAAATTAAACTTCCTAAAAAGAGACTTAAAAATAAATTTAGTTTGTTTGTGAATAAACCCGGATACAAATTAGTGTAGAATTTCAACATCATCAAAGTGTAAATACTTGTTAAATTTATAGTTAATTTGTGAATGTCTTGATTTATAGTAATTTGAACTAGATTATATAGCTACAAGCTTTAATTACAAATTCCGAAATTTAACAAGGGCTGAGAGTCTTACCCCCTTCATTTATTCAATCCGAACACTCTACAATGTATTTTTTATTATCTTTCCAAGGTAGAAAATAAAAGTGTTAATTTTGTCCTGAAAATGTAAAACTATAGCCTTTGGATACTTTCTAAACCCCCGCTTAACCTGCTATATGATTAATAGCGCCCGGAATTAGAAATATAAATATGGAAACTACACAAATTGGGAAAAGCGGTATTTCCGCAAGCGCGATCGGTTTGGGTGGAATGCCAATGTCAGTTTATGAGCGCCCTACCGAATCGCAATCAATTAATGTTATTCATCGTGCCTTGGATTTAGGCATTACTTTTATTGATACTGCCGATTCCTACTGTAAGGATGAATCGGACAAGCATCATAACGAGCGATTAATTCACAAAGCTTTGCAAACTTACGATGGCGATACGAGCAATATTGTTGTCGCCACAAAAGGTGGTTTGATGCGCCCTAATCAAAGTTGGACTCGCAACGGTAATCCGGAACATTTACGGGAAACTATTCGAGTTAGTTTTGAAGCTTTGGGTGGGAATAAGCCCGTTGATATCTGGCAATTTCATGCACCAGATCCAGAATATACTATCAAAGCATCTCTTACCCCCGCAAAAGAAGCTCAAAAAGCTGGAATGATTGGCAACGTCGGGGTTTCTAATTTCTCGGTGGAACAAATCGAGCAAGCCCGGGATGTGATGGATATCGTTTCGGTACAAAATCAATATAGCCCTTGGCAGCGACAACCAGAAACAGATGGAGTGCTGGAATATTGCGAAAAGGAGGGTTTAACTTTTATACCTTGGAGTCCCTTTGGAGGTCGTCGTCGCCACGATAGTTTAACAGATATTCCAGCTATTGCAAAATTAGCCAAAGACAAAGGTGTATCAGTTTATTGTATTGTCTTAGCCTGGTTGCGTTCCAAATCACCTTGTATATTACCAATTCCCGGAGCTAGCAAAACGAGCAGCATTGAAGATTCGGTAAGGGCTGTTGATATTAAATTATCTGAGGCAGAAGTACAAAAAATCGATCGGGAAACCTGATGTCAAAGCGTACTTTTTCTTTGCAAACAACTGTTTAAAGATAAATAAAAATTGCTACAAGTAATATTTATAATCACCAGAAAATGAAGGATTTTTTGGAAAATTTATTGTAGATACTTTTATACGTGAAAGTTAAATTATCGAAAGCAAACTTTAATTTATTTAGTTAAAAGTATAGATAACATTTTCCAATGAATTAGTTGATTCATACATAACATAGATAGATTAATATGATATAAAGTGATGTCTCGAATTATTTAACTTTTATTTAATAAGATTAATTAAAATAATATGTTTTTTAGACATCATTTTTTCTGTTTAATTGACTGCTAAATTTAATTATATAAAATCTAGTAAAAACATCTACTTATGTTACCTTTCAGACTCGTATCAAACACCATAAATAACCGCGACTATTTTCGTTCATTTACGCGAATTTCTTTAGTATTCAATTGGGGCTGGTCTATTTGCTTTTTGATAATTTCTATATTTAATGGCTGGATGATAAAGGTATCTCAAGTAGAACCATTATTTTTGTCCGAACTGACGTTAAAGCAGATGTTAGTAGTTTATTTTGCTATTTTCCCTTTAGCTCCCATAATCCATAATTTTTTTAAAAGTACCAAACTGCTGGTAAATACCATACTTTCTTCTTGGGTTATTGTCGCGATTATTTTATGTTATTTAAACTTACCTGCCTTAAATTCAGTATCTCTGAGTTTATTAGTTTTTAATATCTTATTATTCGCATTTATCTTGATATTCGTATGTAGAACACGCGGAATTGTAATTCCGGCTTTTGTGTTGCTTTTTGCCACGGTATTAACCTTAAGCGGTTTAAGTCGATGGGCCCTTGATGTAGTTTTGTACTGTAATTTAGTTGTGATCGTAAATAGAGCCGGAAGACAATTAAAAAATGCATTAGATAGTTTTGATGGAGCAATGCTAAGTTTGACCGGGATTGCCGCAGTTGGATTAGCAGTTGGATGGGTAATGGGTGGCTTTTCAGGTTAAGTTATGAAACATGAAAATAAAAGTTTTCTAACTATTCTTCTTCATCAAAAGACACGCAAGGACTATCAACTTCCACCGCTGGTTGAAAGGAACTACAGAAAGTTACAGCAGAACAGTTAACTCCCAATTCCAGAGGGTGAGTGCATTGCATGGAATTATTTACCAATACCTGAAAAGCACAGTCATTGCATATAGTTTTACGCTGTGATGGTTGTTGTTCCGTTGAATGTGACATATTAAAAAATCCGGACTTTTTTACTCCATTATCTAGTTGCAGCTAATGCTCTTTAATCATCCGTTGAGTAAATACAACCAAAATATGCTTTGAATCACTTTAAGTAAGTCGGCACAAATAAACACAACTACATTAAGCAATGTAAACCGACTTCAAAACCTTATTCCTACTCACTCCTCCTAATACTACTCACAAGTCCGGCATTACTATTTTCAACACCAACCTACTTAATTACGAATTACGAACTATGAATTAAGAGTTGCCCACTTTACGGTAAGATAGAAAGTCTGCAATTAATCAGGATGCTTATCCCGGAAGACGCAATTATGGCTCGGATGTATTACGATTCGGATGCGAATTTAGACCTTTTATCAGGAAAAACTATAGCAATTATCGGTTTTGGTTCTCAAGGTCATGCCCACGCCCTCAATCTTAAAGATAGTGGCATGAACGTAATTGTTGGACTATATCCGGGTAGTAAATCCGCAGCGAAAGCCGAAGCGGGTGGGTTAACTGTTAAAAGTGTGGCTGATGCTGCGAAAGCTGCCGATTTTATCATGATTTTGCTACCCGATGAGGTGCAAAAAACCGTTTATAAAAACGAAATTGAACCTAATTTAGAAGAAGGTAACGTCATAGCATTCGCTCACGGATTTAATATTCACTTCGGACAAGTTGTACCACCGGCGAATGTAGATGTAGTAATGGTAGCTCCTAAAGGTCCCGGACATTTGGTACGTCGCACTTACGAGCAGGGACAAGGAGTACCTTGTTTATTTGCAATTTATCAAGATAATTCAGGTCAAGCACGCGATATTGCCATGGCTTACGCTAAAGGTATTGGTGGAACCCGTGGCGGCATTTTAGAAACCACCTTCCGTGAAGAAACCGAAACCGATTTATTCGGCGAACAAGCAGTATTATGTGGCGGTTTAAGTGCTTTGATCAAAGCCGGTTTTGAAACCTTGGTAGAAGCAGGTTATCAGCCAGAATTAGCTTATTTTGAATGTCTCCACGAAGTTAAGTTAATTGTTGACTTGGTTGTAGAAGGCGGACTTGCTAAAATGCGCGATAGCATTTCCAATACTGCTGAATACGGCGATTATACCCGAGGGCCAAGGGTAGTCACCGACGAAACCAAAACAGAAATGCGTAAAATCCTCAAAGAAATCCAATCAGGGCAATTTGCGCGAGACTTCGTTACCGAAAATCAATCCGGTAAGCCAGGATTTACAGCCATGCGCCGTCAAGAAGCCGAACATCCAATAGAAAATGTAGGCAAAGATTTACGTGCCATGTTCAGCTGGATGCAAGAAGCACAAATGAGTAATAAGTAAGGAGTAATAAGTAAGGAGTTAGGAAGAGGTTGGGTTTTATTTGTCAGGAAATAGATTTAGTGAATAACCGAAACCTATGTAGACAGAGTTATCCAGTTCCTGTTAAAAGATAAAATCAAATTGTACCTTTAAAGATATTCCTCTCTCAAATCCTTACTTCTAACTCCTAACTCCTAACTCCTAACTCCTAACTCCTAACTCTCAACTAATTATTTATTTCCCCTTCTCAGTTTCATCTATAGCTTTACGAGTTCGTTCGTGAGGATTTAGTTTTGGCTTCCGAGTGGGGAATAACCCAATTAAATGTTTATTGATAGTTTTCCGAGTATTAAAACTAGCAGATTTTAAAGGTTCTGGTAAGATGCGATCGCCAATACCGATGAATAGCACAGATAGTAGAAGTGTGGTTATAAAATAGGATTTTTTAAACATTTTTGTGTAAAAGCGCTAAGGGTAATCAATTATTAGTTAACTTACCCAATTTATTGATTATTTTTTAACTCTTATAAAATTAGGATGAATAACTTATTTCAATTAGCTTGTTTGCATCATGTGGGCTAATTAAATATTTATGGTACATATGTACGCCATTGGTTTGCCATAAAGTCGATAAACGCTTGAATTCGAGGCGATACTAGCCGACGCTCTAAGTAATAAGGCATTTGACGGGAACCCTATGACTTACTATTTTCAATACCGAGCTACTTACCAACATTTCCAAAAGGTATGTTAAAAGACTTGTATCTCACATCGTTGAATACCGAAAGTCTTCTGATGATACCGAATACTGCAATTTGCAAATTCAAACGGATATTAAGCGGATTAACTGCTTTAGTTTTGATTTCCTCAATCGGTTTAAACAACCCAGTTAACGCCCAACAGCAAAATACAGAACTGTTACCTTTCTTTGATAATCAAGATAATCCGGTTCCAGTAAATTATCCACGAGGTGCTCAATTAGACATTACACCACCCGCACCTCAGTTAAATGACTTTGATAAAGCAGTACTTAAAACTTGCGGTGCTATCGGTACCCAAGTTAAACCGAATCAATTTAAACAGCTTTTATCAAATTACCCAGAAGTATTAACCAAAATTCAAGCAGCTACCAATGGCGAATTGCGTCCAGGCCGTAAAATAAAGTCTGATTTTTTACAAGATTTAACTAATATTTGGTTCAAAAATAAAGGTTTTGAACATATATTCTGTGGTGAAATATATAACGAAAATGATATTGGCGGACTGCATTTTTACGGTAGATATTTACAACTTCAAGAACAAAAAATTGGTGGTAGACTTCCCGTAGAACCTGGAAGACAAGAAGTAGTTCCAGGAGTCATTTATACAATGGGTGTAGTGATAAAACAGCCGAATCGCATCATCAGAGATGAAATTAAAGGTTATGGTTATTTAACTAATGCCGAAGAACTTTTAGTAGATGTAACTAAAGTATTTAAACTACAAAAAAATACCGAAGGTGCTTGTATTTATCAACAGCTAGACAAGGAAACCGGAAAAACTTTCCCTACAGTTTTTGTGAGAAAGAATAAAGGAATTATTACTTTTTACCCCGATGCGACTCCGAGAGGGAGACGGTGTAAGAGCTAGGAGATGGGGAGATGGTAAGCCACTGCGTTGGTGAGGCAGCGCGATGCAAGGGAGTCTCCCCCACTCGAAGCAGCTGTTACTCTGACGAGTCACTTCGTGTTCAGCGCGGCACGACTCGGCTTTAGTAACGCGAAGGGTGGCGCAACCCGAAGGGGGAGAATTCCAAACTCCGGTGGTATTAACTCCTAACTATTTACTGACAACTGTTAGGGCGTTTTTCATACATAGGATTTGCTGCTTCTAATTGTGCAGCTAGGCTGATAATAGTTGCTTCGGCGGTGGGTTTTCCGATTAACTGTACTGCAATGGGTAAACCTTTTTCGTCAAAACCTACAGGAAGCGAGATTGCAGGTTGCCCGGTGGCGTTAGCTCCTGGGCAAGGGGCAACCCAGCGAATTATGTTTTCAAATGTTTCTTCTGGGCTCAACGCAGCCCATTCACCAACGCGGATGGGTGAATGTAGATAAACTGGCATTACTAATACATCTATACTATCAAAAAAATCGACGATTTTTCGCCCTACCATTTGCATCTGGTAAACTGCTCGAAGATATTCACCTGCATTACCAGTTCTAGCTAATAGCCAACGATTTAGAGGCTGTAAAATTTCAACAGGAACTCCTGATGCGGCTACATTGGCTTGCCAAACGACCTGAAATGGTTCAACTAGGGCGCTAAAATCGGGACATTTTTCTTCTACTGAATGACCAAATTCTTCCAATAATTTAACTGTCTGGATTACCCCTTGATAACAATTAGCGTCTGCTTCTCCTAAAGGAGGAATACTCGTACAAAAGCCAATGCGTAAATTATCTACTTTTTCTTGGGTTGCATTAAAAAATGATTTCTCGGGTTCGGGTAACCAGTAAAAGTCTCCCGTAACATAACCAGACATGGCATCTAACAAAGCTGCTGCATCAGCTACTGTTCTGGCGATGGGGCCATTTATTGCAATTCCGTTGAGGCGATCGCCAACTGGTGCGTGGGTAATTCTTCCTCTGGATGGTTTGATACCTACTAAACCACAACAAGCCGCAGGGCCGCGAATTGAACCACCACCATCCGAACCTTGTGCAATGGAACACAACCCAGCGGCGAGGGCCGATGCAGCCCCACCACTAGAACCTCCAGAAGTATATTCTAAATTCCAAGGATTTCTGGTTGGGGGAAAACCCGTAGCTTCCGTGTAAGGAAAAGAACCTAATTCAGAAGTTGCCGTTTTACCTAAAATAATAAATCCGGCTTGTTTAATTTTTACAACTACACCATCATCATAATCTGGTACATTGCCAAGTAATGCCGCATTGCCGAAACTACAAGGAATACCGGCAACTGGATTCAAGTCTTTAATTGAAATTGGTATCCCGAAAAATGGTGGTAATTCCTCAGTTTCTGCGATTATTTCGGTTTTTTGTTTGGCCTCATCAATGGCTTGTTCTGCCGCAACAGTAAAATAAGCAACTAGCTGAGGATTAAATTGTTGAATGCGTTCTAAATATAATTCCACCAACTCTAGGGGTGAAACTTCCTTACGACGGATTAATTCTGACTGTTTTAACGCCGGTGCGAACGCTAAATCAACTTGATTCATTGATTTGAACTACCTCGAGAACAAAAATAGAACTATGGAAGGAGATAATTTGATTATTTACATAAAACTGCTGGCAATCCCGACATTATCAAAGTCATGGGTACCCGTCAGCGAGGGAGTGAAAGCAGAATTTATTTAGTTTAACTCAGTTTTTGTAGCATTGAAGTCTTGCTACATTTTTAATAATTAGACTACTGCTGATAATTACAGGAATGGCCGCAATTGTCACAATATCGTGCTGGTGCCCCTACAAGAAAAATATGCCAGGAAATACTGAGCAGAATTAGTCTTATAGAAATATTTTCAGTGGTGGAGGAGGATTAAAACAATCTAAAATTTTACACTTTCGGCCCGACAATCTCGCAACCAAGTTTTAATCCCTTGTCCGATTGCGCTATTGCTACTTTCTCTAGGTGGTGTAGGTGGTTTTTGTTTGGGATAGCCACCTGTTTGAGAATACATCATCGCCATTCGCCAACCGCTTTCGGTTTTTGTCAAAAACAGCCAGTGAAATCCTTGTAATTGTACGGCTTTACCTTTTAAATACTGGCGTTCTAAAGTTGTAAAAAATACTTGTTCAACTCCCTTAGTCTCATTTGTGGATTTATCCGTTTCATCCGTCCAACTTTTCAACGGCAACGCTGTAAAATCTGGTTTTCCGGCTACCAACATATAGCTATAAACTTCTACCGATCTATCCAGACGACGAGCTCGTTGAGTCGCACGATTAAAATAACTCGGTAAATCACGCAGTAAATTAGTAGTTAATGTAGCTAAATCTTGATTTGAACAAGAAGATTTTTCTTTCGTAATATTAACAACAGAGTTTGCCGCCAATGCAGGATAATTAAATGTATTGGATAAAACAAGCCAACAGCTAGATACAAATAATAAGTAATAATTTCTTTTTTGAAGCATTAAACTGACGCTATTCTTGGCTTCATAGTATGCCCGATTTACGCGATACAAACAAGGTAAATAATAGTTTAAAAAAATACTTTTTGTATTAAGAAGTCAGTAATTAAACTTACATATGATGTACGAAGATACAACATTTTAAAGCGTCACCAATCTACAAACTTATGTTAATTGATAATTGATAATTGTTAATTATTAATTGTTAATTCTTGACAAATTTTCTTCCAAGCCAGAGCAGGTTCATCGGCAGCAGTGATTGGCCTTCCAATCACCAAATAATCGGCTCCTGCTTGTAAAGCTTGTGCTGGGGTAAAAGTTCTTTTTTGATCTCCCTTATCTGCCCAAGTTGGACGTACTCCAGGACACACTAGCAAAAAATCATTCCCACAAACATCTCGTAAATTTGCCACCTCTTGAGGCGAACAAACAGCCCCATTTAACCCCGATTCCCGAGCTAAAAGCGCCATCTGAAGAGCATATTCCGGCAATTCTAAAGGAATTTTTAAATCAAATGCTAATTGTCTTGAAGAAATGCTAGTGAGCAAAGTAATCGCAATTAATTTAGGTGGTTCCACCCCCGCTTGCGTCGCGCCCTCAGTTAAACCTTCTTTAGCCGCTTTGAGCGCATCTTTACCAGCAGTGGCATGAATTGTCAGTAAATCTACACCATAACGAGCAGCGCTACGACAAGCACCTTTAACTGTATTCGGGATATCATGAAACTTCAAATCCAGAAATATTTTTTTTTCGCGAGATTTGAGCGCTTCAAGAATTTTTGGTCCGCAGCTAGTAAACAACTCCAAACCAACTTTAAAAAAAGTAACTTCTGATAGTTTGTCAATAAGCGCGATCGCAGCTAATTCATCCCCTACGTCTAAAGGGACTATGATTTTTTTTTCCATGGTGAGATAAAGGGATGGGGAGGTGGTAAGCCACTGCGTTGGGCGGGTTCCCCGACTTGTAGCAAGTGGCGCAACCCGAAGGGGGGGACAAGGGGACAAGGGGACGATAATTTTTAACTCATAATTCCTCACTCCTCACTCTTAACTAATCACTTCTAACTATTCCCAATGCCCCATGCCCAATGCCCAATTCCCATTCTTAAGCTTTTTCTTCCGACTCTGCGGGTAAGTTGGTTAAATTTGCGCTTTTGAGGGAGCCTGCTAAGGCTGCGGAGTTAGAAGAATATTGCTGTTGATTGACCTTGGGACGCAATTGGCGCATGAGACTAGCCATTTCTAAGGCGTTCATTGCGTAATCCCAGCCATGATTGCTTTTGATTCCTGCTCTTTCTAAGGCTTGCTGCATGGTGTCGGCTGTTAAAACACCGAAGATAACTGGTACACCTGTTTGAAAAGCGGCTGCTGAAATCCCTTTGGCGACTTCTGCCGATACATAGTCAAAGTGGGGTGTTTGTCCCCGGATGACCGCACCCAAGCAAATTATCGCATCGTATTTACCCGAAAGTGCTAATTGTCGCGCTACTAAGGGTACTTCAAAGCTTCCAGGTACCCAAACATAATCTACTTGAGAGCCGTGAGGGTTAGTATCAATACCGTGGCGCTTCAAACAATCTTGGCACCCTTCTACCAGCTTGGTGGTTACTAAATCATTAAATCTACCAATTACTAATGCAAAGCGTAGGGGTTCTGTTTGAGCAAAAGTTCCCTCGAAAACTGCCATAATTGCCTCTTGATATAACTATACTTCTTTAATCAGTAACCAGTGACCAGTATTTACCTAAAGGATAGGGTTTGTCAGTTACTAATAAACAGTAGTTTAGATTAGAGTTTTCTAACAGATTTGGATTTGTTTTAATCAAAGCTCTACGATAATTCGTATTACTGATAATTTTTACAAAATCAGTTGCCAAAGTAAAATATAATACATTGTTGTAGCTGCGGATGCTTTTTACTGCTCACTGTTGACTGCTAACTGAAAAGGAGCAGAAGATTACCTGCTCTACAAGCGGTATTCCTCTGCTCCTATGCTATTCATTAAACTGTGGTTGAAGCAGTGGCTTAAACTACGAAAAAGTTCAAAATTCCAACTACGACTACCAAAGCAAACCAAGCCGCAGAACCAATCCAGAGGAATCTCTTAGATTCAAGCCAGGTTTGAGGAGTTGCATAAGCAACGGGAACGCCAACTACCATGACGAAAGATAAAGCAACTAAAGCGATTAAAGCTATTTGGAATAGGATGGTCATTTTTCTTTTCTCTTAGACAGATGGTTCTTAAAATCTATATTCTCTACAACCAATGTACAGTATTGGTGTTAGATTCCAGACACTTTACCAGTTTAGATTTTCTGCGCTACTCGCTGCAAGCGGATGAGAAAGGTTTTAATTTCGCGCAGGGTAGTTTTCTGCGATAAGACGCATATTAATTATTATCGCTGGCTGTGTTGCTTTTTCCTATATCGGGATTAGGATTAAGTGTTGAGTATTGTTTTATTTTATTTTTTATTTTTTGAAAGTCCTTATTAAATCAAATTATTAAGAAATGTTATTAAAATCAGTGCTTGAAACACTATATTTTGCGTGAAACTACGACTGCTTTGTAAAGGATAGTTGAGATTAGTAGTCAAAAGAACTTTTTTTGTTTCACACTAAAAATATAACGAAGCAATTATTTTTTCATGAATACCATTTCCACTTCTAAGGTAGAATTTAAGCGTCCAGTTTGGCAAAATGTTGTCATCCTTACTTTAGGTTTCTGGCTCAGTGCTAGCTTGATTTTAGATTGGGTAATTATGCCTAGTCTTTACGTTTCCGGGATGATGACGCAATCGAGTTTTGCATCTGCTGGTTATACAATCTTCTGGAATTTTAATAGAGTTGAATTATTGTGTGCGGGATTGGTATTAACTGGGGTTTTGGCTTCTAGTCAAATTAATTTAAACTGGCAAAAAAAGGTTATTTTCTTAGCAAATTTACTGGTCGCGATTGCTCTAGTTGAGACTTATCTTTTAACTCCACAAATGTCTGCTATTGGACTGCAATTAAACTGGTTTGAAGCAATTACTGAAACTCCCGCGAATATGAATTTATTGCATGGCGCTTATTGGCTGCTTGAAGTAGCAAAACTCGCGGTAGGTGGTACTCTTTTTACTTGGTGTTGGAAACAGTAAAGGAGTTAGGAGTTAGGAGTTATGAGTTAAGAATAATTTGCGCTCCTAGGTTTATTTCATATTTAGCATTAAAATATTGACAATTTTTACTCAGCTTGGTTTCTCAAGCTGAGTGTTGTTTTTGGTGATTAAGCAGGTGGAGTCTATAGCGGTTTTCGGTCGAGTCCAATACAGAGCCGCTACCCCAGCCCCTTCCGAGCATCGGGAAGGGGAGCAACAATTAAAGCCTCTCTCCTGCA
>JBCCSG010000145.1:0-16051 GCA_039200565.1 Cyanobacteria bacterium P01_D01_bin.50
TAACAGATTACTAATTGCCGGATCGACATCGCCAAGGGGTGAAAAACCAGTATCTATCTGTTCTACCTGACAAATTACACTCATCCGCTTGCGTTCAGAAGAAAAAGGAAACTCGCCAACCCGGGGTAATTTACTATTCCACTGGTCTTGTTCGATTCCCCCCTTTGCTGCTAATGTTACCAAAGCACCTTCCGTAGGGTCGCCAAGAATTATCCAATCACCTTTTTCCTGTTGGAGAACTGCATCATTACAAACAGCGCAGGGTACTAATAAAGGTGGAACTTCTGGATGTTCTTGAATATCAATCCTTTTACTATCTAACTCAAAATCACCTTTGGGAATGTAACCTTCTCCAGTAACCCGTAACAAATGCTGGCTGGTGTAAATCGATTGCACCACCATTTTGTTCTGAGTTAAAGTGCCAGTTTTATCAGAACAAATAGTAGTTACTGAACCCAAAGTTTCTACTGCTGGTAACTTGCGAATCAAAGCATTGCGGCGTACCATTCGCTGGGTTCCCAGAGCTAAAGTCACCGTGATTACAGCCGGTAAACCTTCGGGAACCACGGCTACTGCCATACTTAAAGAAACTTCCACCAACTCTTGTAAATTGCCGCCACGGAGTAAACCGATGACAATTACCAGCGCCACCAACGTCAAGGAACCCCAAACCAAAACGTTACCAAGTTGAGTCATCCGTTGCTGTAAAGGTGTATCTTCAGTTTCTACCCCTTGCAACATCTGGGCAATTTTACCCAACTCTGTTTTCATTCCAGTACCAGTAACCAAAACCTTGGCACGCCCTTGTACAACCTCCGTACCTTGGAAAACTAAATTAATTCTGTCACCTAAACTTGTTTCTTCAGGTAGTTTAATTTCTACCCGTTTATTTACAGCTTCGGCTTCTCCCGTCAGTGCTGACTCCCTTATTTGTAAATTTGATTGTTCAATTAAACGCCCGTCAGCTGCTATTTGCACCCCAGCTTCCAGCAGCATGATATCTCCGGGTACTAAGTTTTTACCTTCCACATCGAGTAACTTACCGTTGCGAATCACCCGTACATTAGGGGAAGAAAGCTTCTTTAGTGCCGCCAAAGCTTTCTCAGCGCGGCTTTCTTGGAGATAACCCAAGATTCCATTAAGGATAACGATCGCCAAAATTGCGATCGTATCTTTAAAGGGAACTTCGCCAGCTTTTAAATTACCCGATTGCAGCGCGAGTAAATCCAAAACTCCCGAAACAATGGCGACAGCAATCAGCATCAATAACATAATGTTTTTGAACTGATCGAGCAAAATTTCCCAGCTACCGCGCCCGCCAGATTCTTCTAATTCATTTGTACCATATTTTTGTAATCGAGATTCGACTTCTTGAGAGGTTAAGCCAGTATCTGCATTACCTCTAAGCAATTCTATTGCTTCATTGACTTCTAAGTTATGCCAAACGGATTCATGTTCGTGCAGAGAATGAGCTGACATCTTGTAGATTAAAGGAAATGGTTATAAGAAACAATCATAACTAAAGCATTGGTGCGATAGACATTGAATTTATCAGGGAATAGCACTGTGCTGTAAGACATCCTTGGAAAAATATGGTGCTTGGAATAAAGTTTCCGCAATTGTGGAACAAAATATGCAAATAGGTAGCATTCCACGTCAGCGTCAAATTTACAACCGTGCGGGGAAATTAGAAGATGTAGTTGATTATATAGTTAAGCAAACAGATAAATCTATACGTAAACGAGCCGGCACATTTTCTTTGTAGGGGCACGTGAGCTTTAATTAAATTATCAACGCAGTTATAAGACAATCGGCGTTGCTGAAAAGAAGTATGAATTAAATTTGATGGATCGCCGAAAGCTATGTAGAGACGTTACATTGTAACGTCTCAAAATCTAAATTACGCCACGAGGTAGGCAACGCCAGACAATCAGTGTACGGCACCATCCGAATCTTGTGACGCTTGCGTTAATCCTGATGCGATTAGACAATAAAATTTTGTGTGTAAAAAACTGCTAATAGCTTAATCTAACCGTATTGCTACATCATTTACTTTTGTGTAGTGATACTAACTTTAAATAAAAAAATTTCTATTTTAAATTTACTTTAAATAATCAATATTACTAAACGCGAAAACGAAATGATTATCCTGATAATGGGCGTTTCCGGTTCTGGTAAAACTACCGTCGGAAAAAATTTGGCGGAATTTTTAAGTTGGGAATTTGCTGATGCTGATGATTTTCATCCACCAGAAAATATAGAAAAAATGCAGCAGGGTATGCCTTTGAATGATGCGGATAGATTCCCGTGGCTACAAAAAATCCAAGATGAAATAAAAAGGAATTTACAGGAAAATACAAATTTAGTTTTAACTTGTTCGGCTTTAAAAGCAAGTTACCGTGAGATGCTTTTAGTAAATGAAGAATCTGTAAAACTAGTTTATCTCAAAGGTTCGTTTGAATTAATTGAAGAACGTTTAAAAGCACGTGAAAATCACTTTATGAAAGCAGGACTACTCGACAGTCAATTTGAGACCCTTGAAGAACCAAGTGATGCAATTATAGTAGATATTTCACAGTCAGTTGAGGATATAGTTCAAGAGATTGTTAAAAGTTTATCCTCAGATTTCAATTAGTTTATACTACTGCAAAAGTTTACTAAAAATACCATCTGTTTTAATTAAAAATGGGTATTACATATTAATATTTTGAAGTTGAAGCGTTACTTTTTCAGTTTGGAAATATAGCCATTTTCAGTTAAATAGAATACAAGTGATTAAGCTCACCCCTCTCCTTACTAAGGAGAGGGGATGGGGGTGAGGTTTCTGGCATGAAGTGAGGTTCCGCGCTACCGGTTAATATGTAGCTTATAACGTTGCAAGATGTGAATTTTTATGGACTTATGCTATGAGACACAGACTTGCAGTCTCTGGGGGGTTAAGCTCTTGTCAAAGAATAAATATCGCAATTAATCTGGTACCTGCGAAACATTGGAACGAATAAGTTTTAATATGACGAGTGTACTTCCCTCTTCGACAGTTAGCCAGATGATTGGGCAAAGGACTATTCGACCGTTTGCTGTTGCCGCTTTATATGGCATCGCATTTTTTAAAGATACATTGATTGCTATTGATCCAAGACTTGGGCATCTGCTGAAAATTGATCCCCAAACCGACAATACAAAAATTATCAATTCCCATCAAACCCAGGAATTTACGGATATCAAGGGTCTGGCGCTGTGGGAAGATACCTTGTGGGTAACGCGAGGCAATAGTGTTTATTCCTGTAAAGTTTCTACTTTAGGTTTAGAGCATTTTACGACTTTACCTTATCCTGCCAACGGCGTTGCTGTCTGGAATTCTACTGTTTACATCAGTTGCGAAAAACTCGGTAAAATACTCATTTTCAACCGCGATACGCGTAAAGAAATTACTAGATTTTATGCCCCTGGTGTAGGTGTAGAAAACTTGGCTGTCACCGAAGAAACTCTTCTAGTTTGCGACACCGTAGAACAATCAGTTTACTTCCTTGACCGAGGAACAGGTGAAATTCAGTTTAGCGTACTCACTCCCTTTGAATCTCCCACAGGTATAGCCGTACATACCGACTCCTCAACAAACCTTGAAAGCCTCTACCTCGCCTACACATCGGAAGAACCCTACATCCGAGATAACCCCAACGCCGAACCAAACCACGAATTAACCTACCGCGATCGCACTTTTATTCATCCCCTGAATTATCATTACAATCGGGAAAAGCGCATCGGGCTTTCTAACGGTTATTTAATAGAAATGTCCTATGTAGAACAAATAGATCCTTTAGAAGAGGTATATTTACCCGATTTAGAATGGCGCATCGCCCTACCTTCGGAAACCAAACGCCAAAAGGTAAAACGGGTTGAACCCGTAGGTTTAGCTTTTACCGAAGAAATCATCAATGGACAACGGGTAGCCGTATTTAAATTTGAGACTCTAACTCCGGGAGAACGCCATCTACTAGGTTGGAAAGCCATTTTAGAGGTGCGGGGGATGAAATATCGCCTTACCCCTTCAGACGTAGAAAATGCTTCACAATTACCACAAGAATTTGCAAGTCGTTATTTGGTTGATGATGACGACTTAGCAATGAATACCGACATTGTTCGCGATGCAGCCATCGAAGCAGTAGGCTCCGAAACCAATCTGTTGCGAAAAATGTACAATATTCGTAACTATGTTTACGACAAATTATCTTACGGCATTAAACCCCATATCGATACGCCAGATATCGTTTTAGAACGGGGTATTGGCTCATGCGGAGAATACGTAGGTGTATTGCTCGCCTTATGTCGTTTAAATGGCATTGCTTGCCGTACCGTAGGTCGTTATAAATGTCCCCCTTGGGCTGAAAAACAAGGTATTCCCCTACAACCAGACTACAACCACGTTTGGCTGGAATTTTATATCCCCGGCTTTGGCTGGTTACCAATGGAATCGAATCCCGATGATGTTGGACGTGATGGCCCCCACCCCACGCGTTTTTTCATGGGCTTAAGTTGGTATCATATAGAGATTGGTAAAGGTATTTCCTTTGAAACACTAACCTCGGAAGGCAAACGCATTCAAAAAGAAGAAGTTTCTATTGGTGAATTAGCAATTAATCACATTCGGTTCACCATTCTCGAAGAATTACCGCCATTGTAAACTCAACTTTCTTCTCGTAAGTAAAATCCCTGATTTCCCAATACTGCTCGGTTAAGGAATCAAATAAAATTTTTAAATCCCTCTAACTCCCTTAGAAAGTAGGGTTTCTTTCTTTTCTTAGATCTGAGGGTTAGGGAGGATAAGCGTCTCAACCGACGAGTATTGCCCCACCTCCGGCTACTTCCCAATTAAGTAGTCGGAGGATAATATTGTTAGATTAAAAGTCATCCTTCACGCCTATCGTTTATGACTTTTTCTTTGTGTCCACTTATGCTATTTTATTCCGATCCCAAATTAACAAAACTTACTTTTACAGCAGATACTTTAGAATTTTTCTACAAAGCTTTACCACTGCTTCATTAGATAAATCTGTTTCTCATGTAACTTTAAAAATATAGCCTAATATAAATTCTTATTATTGTATAATTTTTAATTTATTTACTTGTATATTTCAGTATTATTCCTCACGTTTATTCAGCTACTTAAAGGAAATAATGCGAAGAGAGAATATTTGTTTTCGTAAGTATTTAATAATATTTTAGGATTTATATGCTTGACAAAGAACTATCGTGTGATAGAGAACCGAAATCGTAGACATTCTCCGGCAATTTTTCCCATTTTCATCCCCTAAGTGCATAAATTAATGAAATTTGAACCAATTAATGAGAAAGGGTGGTTGGCTTTTTAAGCTTACCATAGGTCTTGCACCTTGGTTTATTGCGAATATTAACTGGTAAAAACCCTAATTTTTACTTGATAAACCGGGTTTCTCTATGCTTGTTGATAATGGTGCAAGATATGACTTACTCCCTTCCCGGTAGAAAATTACCTATAACGTAGGTTGGTTTGTAGCAATACGATTCATGTTACTCAACACTACAAATTTTCGGTAATCTATCTTAGAGCGGCGCAGGAGTCAGATACCTTGAAAAACGAGGTATGACATTTTTGTCAATAAATAATTTCTAGAGTTTTCGGGTGCAGTCTAAGAGAGCTAAACATCAATGGTGAATCCTTGATGTAATGTAAAAACAAAAAAAATTCTGGGTAACAACAGTTTATATATGAACAGTTACCTTGAGTTTGATTAAATCATCAGCAAAGATTATCTTTAAATATTAAAAGACTTGCTGATATTACTGAATTTGTAGGAAACATTAATAATAACGTGACTTTTTCTGTAAACCCCAATCTCTACAAACATTATTCTCCAGAGCAACAGATATATAAACATCTGTTTGATTTGGTACAATTACAATCTGCCAACGAAACAACCGAACACTTTCGGATTTTGTTTATTGAAGGTACAAATTATCCCCAAAAAGAAATATTGTCTGCATTAGACGAAATTACAGGATCTAAAAAAACTGAAAAAGAATTTTGTTTATTTCTTAACCGCTGCTGCCATATTTTAATTAATCGTTGGTATATGCAACCTCAAATGCATCATGCCATATCTGAATTAATAAATACCTTTGATAATCCTCCTTCGAGAAGAAGAATCAATACTTCACGAAACAAATCAATCAGACGCTTGCACGAATTAGTCAAAGGTTTTATAAAAAGCGAACAATACTTAACATTAAAGCGTCTCGCTCAAATTATAAATCCAACTACCTATTCTGAATCGGATAATAGCGATCGAGCTTTGATTTCCCTTATCCGGCGCTATCCCTATTTACACGAGCATTGTTTAATTCATGAAGATGCGACTATTGAACATCAGTGGATAGTAAAGCAAATTCAGGCACAGGTACAAAGGAAATTTGAAATTGATTTATCTCAATATGTCACTTACCAAGTAAGACTTGCCCAAATAGCTGAAAATAGCTCTTTATTAGGAAAAAATAAGATTTTACAACCTGTAAACAATCCTACATTGTTAAGCGATACTCAAGTAAATATTGCCGTTCGTTGCTTTGTAGGTAAAGTTGAAGGTGAAAGTAGCTATAGAGATTTAGCACACAATTTTTTGCATTACAGCAGTCAAGCTACTTGTTTCCGCGCTTTTAAAGACGACTTATACGAATATCTCATATCTGGGATTGACTGGGAATATGGAAGACTTCAATTTCACCAGCGATTATATACTCAATTGCAGAATACTTTACCACAAGCAGATTTTCAGAAAGTTAACGATTTTTTAATTGTGAGAACTTGTACCCAGCTACTTAACTTTTTGGTAATAGAAAGTTCATCATCACCCCAACACTTTACCTTGGTTGATTTAATTGGCAATCAAGGTTCAATTCGTATCATTGGGCTATTATTAAAAATTCTCTTAATTTGCCGTAAAGTCAAGCCTTATCTAGCCAAGCGCTTTGCAATTTTATTCAGTCATTATGAATTAGAGAAAAATAGTAATATTGACTGGTTAATAGAATCATTGGAAGAATTGAATATCGCCTTAAGTATTCATTTTGGCAATATAGATTTATCTTACTTTAAATAATTTGTTCGAGACAATTTATGTTCAGGAACCTAACTATTGCATTTGACCAGATCACGCTTGTGTCATACAACAACACGGCTTCAATCAAGCGGTTTTGTATCTCCAAACCCTACCCTACTCTTCGAGAAACACCCTCGTTAACGAGTAATTTAAATTTTAAAATCGGATTTATATAGGTTTTATTCATCTTGATAAACTGAAAAATCACAAATAGAGTGAAACGGACAAAAACGACAGTGATAGCCAGGATTGGGAGGAAATATTTTACTAAAACTTGTTTGATTTTGACGATATTTTTGCAAATCTTTCTGATGCTTCTCCGCAATATAGCCAAGATGGTATTCAATCAATCTTAATTCGCTATTACTAACGGTAATTAGATGAGATTTTTTCCCCATTTCTAAATTATAAAATGAAGCTATAGCTTGATATTTTGGGTAAAGATAACGTGCCGCTAGTAAATAAACTAATGCTTGTCGGCGATCGAAAGAAGATTTACCAGTTTTAAAATCAATAATATGCAAAGTACTATCAGACTCGTTTAAAACACAGTCCATTGCTGCATATAAACGAAAACGATAATCTTCCCGTTCAATTAAAATTGGTTTCGGAAAACCTTCATCACCACGAGTTAATAACATGATGCGTTTATTTAAAAGTAAAGGCGCATCTTGATATTTTTGTAAAATTTGTCGTACTCGCTGCTGAATTTCATCAGCTAAATTCCCCAACTTCAAAAGCCGTGCAACTTTTTCTACCCCATCAACAGCATTGAGGAGATTTCTATTGTGATGAAACTCATAAACTCCTTTTTGTGCCAGCAAGCCAATACGCTGTGATGCCGTAACTTTTGCCTTTAGTAAAGCTTTGACTTTTGGTTCATCTTGCCGTGCTTTAATAAATCCCCGTCTCATTTGACAGTGCAAGCGTTGTTGCCCTGAGGCGGGAGCAACTAATGACCAAAGATGATAGCTGGCGAAAAGTCTTACAGGGCTTGACATTGCTATAGGGCGGTGATACAAATGCAAGGGGACTATTCTCTATATATAAAAAGTTGAATGTTTTCCTATAGTTTTGATATTAAATATCGACTTAGTTTCCCAAACCACACTTTATTTAACTCTCCTAAACTCTTCTAAATTTAGGTTAACTACTACCTTCTGGTAAAAGGTAAAGCACGGTAAATAATATTTTAACCTTTTAAAATATTTGCTTAGATATAAAGTTAATTTTTGTGTATCTAAATACTAAATCTTTAATATAATGCCCCTTTCATTTTTTAATATTAAGAGTTTTGTCACTTTGTATAAAAGGCTAAAAATACCAATAATAAAAATTTTTAATCAGCAATTAAAATTAATATTGTATAGCAATTTATATCTTTAATGTATGAAGTTAAGTAACATTTGTCCAGAAGCTGATGTGCAGTTAAAATATAGCGGTTTTCAAGCTTATTGGAATACAAAAAAGAACCTCATCACCCTTCCTCTCTCAGCTATTTTGGAGGGAGTGTCAAGGATAGAGGTTGAGGTTTCCTCATGTGTTGGAATTAACAGAAAACGGCTATATGTAAGATGAAATGAAAATCTGAAATTATTGTAGTGTCAGAATCCTACCCACTTCTTACATACAAATGAAATACGCAATATATTACTGCTTTTTCGCTAACTCACTTATTCGTTAATTTTAAATCCTGCTGTAATATAAAGAAAAATACTCGAACACTTTTGATATTATCAAAAATATCTCGCTGATCTCGAATGGTTTTTAGGATACAAACGATATTTTTGTTCGTAATATGAAAACAACCCTAAACTTGCTCGTATCAGCTATTATCGCTTTGTGGATCGTGGCGATCGCCATTATATCTGTGCAAAATGCTACACCGGTATCTCTCAGATTTCTTACATTTGAATCAATTCAAATTCCAGTCGGCTTAGTACTAGCTTTTTGTGTTGGTTTCGGATTCATTGGTACTACTATACTAAAAACTTTATGGAGTATATCTAATATCCGGCAAAGTAATTCTCAACGATATGAAGATGATGTTGAATTTTTTGTTGATGAAGATTTGTAAATTTTGGCAAATTTTTTTATCTTCAGTTGAACAATTTGAGTACTAAGTTGTCGATTCCTAACTCCTAACTCCTAACTCCCAACTCCCAACTCCTAACTCCCAACTCCCAACTCCTAACTCCTAACTCCCAACTCCTAACTCCTAACTCCTAACTCCTAACTCCTAACTCCTAACTCCCAACTCCTAACTCCCAACTCCTGAATTCTAAATTCCAAATCCGCTAATCATATTACTTCGCTTCCATCCAGTTATCACCTGCACGTGCTTCTACAAGTAAAGGAACACTCAACTCAACTGCATTTTCCATTACCAACTTAATTTTGAATTGTAACTCCTCCCACTCTTGAGGGGGAATTTCAAAAACTAATTCATCGTGAACTTGTAATAATAATCTTGCTTGATAATTCTGCAAAACTTCCTGAATTTTGATCGTGGCAACTTTAATAATATCGGCACTAGAACCCTGAATTGGTGCATTTGCGGCAGCACGCAGTAATCCAGCATCATAAACGCCTAAATTTTTCAATTTATTTAAATCAATATCTTCGGGATTCTTATTTTTTAGATTAACTAAACTGTTACTGGTAAAATTAACATAACGCCTACGTCCTAAAATTGTTTCTACAAAACCCTGAGAAATAGCTTGCTTTTTTAAACCTTCCAAAAATTTAAACACTTTAGGATAGCGAGAGTAAAATCTTTTAATGAATTCGTTAGCAAGATTTTTATCTATACCAGTTGAACGAGAAAATCTCAACGAACCCATTCCGTAAATTACACCGAAGTTAATAGTTTTTGCGACTCGTCTTTCATCTGGTGTAATATCATCCTTTTCATATACCAAGCGCGCCGTCACAGTATGAATATCTTCATTATTATTATAAGCTTCCACTAAAACAGGCTCTTGACTCAAATGAGCCAAAATTCTTAACTCGATTTGCGAGTAATCAGCGGCTGCTATTAACCAACCCGATTCTGGTAAAAAAGCTTTGCGAATTTGACGGCTAAAAGCTGTACGAATGGGAATATTTTGTAAATTAGGGTTAGAAGAAGATAGCCTTCCAGTTGATGTCGCTGTTTGATTAAAATCTGTATGCACGCGCTTAGTATCATCACGTACTAAAGCAGGAAGTGCATCTACATAGGTAGACTTTAATTTTGATAAAGTCCGATATTCGATAATGCCATCAAGAATCTCATGTGGATCGTTATCTCGCAGCTTTTCTAAAGTTGCCGCATCTGTAGAATATCCAGTTTTAATTTTACGAGAATACTTTTTATTTAAACCTAATTTTTCAAATAAAATTTGACTCAACTGTTTGGGAGAACCTAAATTAAAGTTTTCCCCAGCTATTTCATGTACTTGTGCTTCTAACTTATTTAAATCGTTTTCTAATTGCTCTGAAAGTTCTTTTAAATAATCAGTATCAATGCGGATTCCTTGATATTCCATATCAGCCAAAACTTTTTCTAGAGGTTGTTCTACTTCCAGTAAAAGCTTTGATAAACGAGGAAAATAATTCAATTCTTGCCGCAGTTTTGCGACTAATTGAAATGTGGTATAAGCATCCATGCCACAGTATTCTGCTACCTCAGAAATACTGACATCCGCAATAGTTTGACCTTTAGGAACTAACTCAACATAACTTTTAGCTGTCAATTTCAAGTACTTTTGAGAAAGTTCGCTTAAATTATGACTGTTGTCAGGATTGAGAACGTAACTTGCTAACATGGAGTCAAATATTACTCCTGCTAAATTAATTCCCTGACATCGTAAAACTAATCTGTCAAACTTAGTATTTTGAAAAGCTTTGGGATAATCTGCACTTTCTAAAATTGGACGCAGCGCTTCTAATGCAGTATCCTTATCGAGATTATCCCCATTTTTATGTCCTAAAGGAATATAAGCAACTTCCGAGGCTTCAACACCCCAACAACAACCAATTCCTACTAATTCAGCATCTCGCGGTTCTAAATCGCTAGTCTCAGTATCCCAAGCAACAGGTGTTTCCGAACTTGTAAACTGTCGTAGTATTTCAACTAATTCCTTCAGTTTTATTTCCGTATCAATAATGCGCGGTTGAATCGGAGAAGCATTTTGCTTTTGGAATTCTAGTGTCTGTTCATAAGTACAAAAACCACCATCTTCAGCTTCTACAACTTCCGCTTCCGTGATTTCCTCAACTTTACCGCCAAACTTTTGTTGAAGTTCGTTAATTTTTTTTAGAAAAGAACTAAATTCTAACTTTTCTAAAATTGGTTTGAGTTCCTTATTATCAAAACCTTTTAATTTACAATCTTCTAAATCAATTTCCAGCGGTACATCTTCCTTAATCTTCGCTAAAAACTGCGATTTATCCGCGTCTTCCTTGCCAGCTTCGAGTTTCTTACGAGCTGCGCCTTTGATTTCATCTAAAGACTGATAAACTTTTTCCAGGGAACCATAAGTATCAAGCAATTTTACTGCTGTCTTCTCCCCAATCCCTTTCACGCCCGGGTAATTATCCGATGAATCGCCGCAAAGTGCTTTAAAATCAACAACTTGTGATGGTAAAACCCCTAATTTTTGTTTAACCTCTTCTGTGAAAAATTCTTTTGGTCCTGTATTTGAACGTCGTAGAGATTCCTTATCAAAATAAAGAACACTAATTTGTTTATTTTTGTCAACTACCTGAAATAAATCTTTATCACCAGTAAGGATTTTAACTTGATATCCAGCGCTAGATGCTTTTTGCGCTAAAGTCGCTAAAACATCATCTGCCTCAAAACCCGGAGCAGTTAATATTGGTAAATTCAATCCCGTAAGTAATTCGTGGAGATTTTCTAAATCGGGAATAAAATCTTCAGGTGTTTCCTGACGGTTAGCTTTATAGTTATCATCAGCTTCATGGCGGAAAGTCGGGGTACCCAAATCAAAAGCAACTGCGATCGCTTCAGGTTGCTGCTTTTGTATTACTTCCAGCAAAGACTTAATAAAACCAAAACACACGCTGGTGGGTATACCCGCTTTGGTACGAAGCCCCCCATCTCGAGATTTCGCGAAAGCAAAATAAGAACGAAATGCCAGGGAATGTCCGTCAACTAAGACGAATGTGGGATTGTGAGAAGAATTTATATCGGAAGTCAACTGATTAGAGCGTGTACTTGGGGACATTTACCTATTTTAATCAGAAGATCCCTTTTGGAACATTTGTTTTAGTCCAGACGTAAAATTTTATCTTTATGGCGGTAAAACATGATAAGTAAGTTTTTCAAATTAAATATGTAACAACGCCCGCCCTTCCGGCACCCCTCTCCAAGTTATCGGAGAGGGGATGGGGGTGAGGTTTTATATTACATCTAATTATGCCTACCCACTTATTAGCAAACGTCATACCTCCTCAGGAAAACTTACTCAAACCTTTGCAACAGGTCAAAATTACACCTCAAATATCATCTTGTCTCTTCAATAAGTGTAGATAAACCAGATTTACTTACGTATCTCAAAATTCTGTGTTCTATTTGAGTTATTCGCGGGAAAACCCAGTTTCTCGTTGAGATAAAAGATATCAGCAAAGTGTCTTTATAAATATCAAGAGTATCTTTATCAAATTTATAAATAATTTTTCCTGTTATTAGTTAGGTAAATAGGTTGTTAAAACTGTATTTTACATATGACTTATTTAACTTTAAAAAACTTCAAAATTAACATTTTTTGCATTCCAAAACTTTAAATTATTTTCCGAGTCTTTGCGGATAGATTATCAAAGGCTAATAGAACACAATTAAATACGGAGGGCAAGAGAAATTGCCTCAAAAAAGAGAAGACATAAAGAGAACGAAAAAAAATGAAATTTAATAAGTTAGTTACATCTATTGGTTTAACAGTTGGTACAGTTTTATTTGCTTCTAACTCCGCTCAAGCGGCAGATTTTACAAGTAACCTTAGTCAAAACACCGATTCGACAAAAGATATATTATTAGAATCTATTACACAAAAAAACAAACAAGGTGTAATGGAGACTTTTAGAGAGTTTTCTTATGTTTATGAAGCTGACATTGAATATAATGATGAGTATAAAGGCGGAAATAGCGGCGCTATAAGTACAGATCACGGCGATAATGTCCAGATGGAGGAAATATCAAGAATTGAAGGTCTTAATGATTATTCCAAAGACCATGAGGACAATGTTGTAGACTTTTTGGGGAACAATAACTTGAATAAAATTATTGATACCGAAGATAAGGGAACATTTACACTCAACCTATTTTTTAAAGATTTGATTAAAGAAGATAAATCAGGGTTAGATAGCCTATTTTTCTTTGAACGAGGCATGAATAGTAACCTATTAATTCAAGCTCTCGACAGTGACGGAAATACAATTGGTGATCAGTTATTTCTAAAAGGCAAAAACAAGCAAATTGATCAATCATTCGCAAATAAACTTAAAGATAACAATATTAAACAGAAAAATGACCAAAAAAAGGCTGGTTATCAAATAAATACAAAGGAAATCGGTGGCAGTCAACAAGTTGGTTCTTGGGGAGTTAGTTTAGCAGAATTAGGAGTTGATAGTTTAAAAGGTGTTCAAATCTATGCAAGTGGTCACAAATATTATCAAGGTCCTGACTTCAAAGTAATTGCCAGACAAAGCTCCTATATACCCGATATAAACTTCTCAAAAGCCGCAAAAGTACCCGAACCCGGAACCATAATTGGTTTAGGCTCTGTCGCAGCCCTAGCCTTTATCCGCCGTCGTAAATCTAAGTAGGATTGCGCCTTAAAATTATTTCATCTACTACAAATAGTTATAGGACTTACGCAACTGGCACATTTTTTTGTAGGGTAAGGTTTTTAATCTCACGCACCATCCCACTCTTGTGACGCTTGCGTAAGTCCTGAGTTAATGAAATTGCGTCTAATTAACAATATATAATTGCATTTAACCCAAAGCCACCCAATTTTTAACCAAAATATTGGTGGCTTTCACATTTATAGTTTTTTAAATTTTAATCTTGAAAAATTGCCACTTTTTGTGCTTAGCCTGTTAACCTCTAAATGGAACTTAAACACATTAATTGCAATTTAATTCTATGGGGAATACATCTGCCCAAGACATTAAACTACTAGTTTTAGATATCGATGGTAGTGCGACTCGTTCGCTTTAAATGAGTAATAGTACTCAGGGACAAGCGGCAAGAAACGAAACTAATGTCATAGTTTCTTGACAACTTGATTTTTCATGTGAGTGAAATTCTCACCTCCTAGGTACAAGGATGACAGCATATCCCCTGCCTGAGCGACTGACTATCAAACGGGTAAAGCGGGGATAAACGGCGGTACACCTGAACCTAACAGGTATATCCCGTCTAGCACAGTTGGGTATGAGCAGGAATACGAATCTTGCGTCCGAACCATCGTCAATATCAACAAGCCTACGTAGGTTAACAGGCTTGCCCAAAACGGGAAAGGATAAGAGCTAGGCGATTTGTCCGTTCGACCTAGTTGTACTCTCGATAAACCCGGTGGAGAGCAGGAGCTCTAAGCCCAACATCAAATGAAAAGTCAGGAACGAGGTAAAGCTCATATTAGCTCTCAAATGGCAATATATGCCCCGAGTAGGTGTCAACCGCAAGCTATATGAGTGAAAGATTGTTTCAGAAGCCAAAGCCTTGGGTAATGCCAAGGATATGCAGACAGAAACACAATAATCTGGAAGGTAAAGTTGTGAGTAACAGCCAAAATGTCATGAACACGGAATTAAAACCGATGTATGAATGGAAGACGATTCCTTGGAATAAAATCCAACGAAATGTCTTTAAGTTGCAAAAGCGAATTTATCAAGCCTCCAGTCGTGGTGATATTAAAACAGTTCACAGGTTACAAAGACTTTTAGCTAAATCTTGGTCTGCAAAACTACTAGCAGTTAGGAAAGTTACGCAGGATAATCAAGGACGCAAGAATGCGGGTGTAGATGGGGTAAAGTCCCTTACACCAAAACAAAGGTTGCTCCTTGCACTTAACCTCAAACTTAATCAAAAGGCAAAGCCGACAAGAAGGGTTTGGGTTGCCAAGCCTGGAACAACGGAAAAAAGACCATTAGGTATTCCCACTATATCTGACTGTGCCTCCCAGGCATTGGTCAAATTAATGTTGGAACCAGAATGGGAAGCTAAGTTTGAACCTAACAGCTTCGGATTTAGACCGGGACGCTCATGCCATGATGCGATTGTAACAATTCATTCAGCAATTAATACAAAGGCAAAATATGTTTTGGATGCCGATATTGCAAAATGTTTTGACCGCATTAATCACCAAGCCTTGTTAGATAAAATTGGCACTTATCCGAAACTACGAAGACAAATCAAATCGTGGTTAAAGTCTGGTGTTATGGATAGTAAAAAGTTGTTCCCAACAAAGGTATGTTCTCCAAAAGGAGGAATTATTTCCCCATTGCTAGCCAATATTGCCTTACACGGATTAGAAGAAGAAGTCAGGAGACACTTTAAACAAAATAAATTTGTCAACAAAGTGAAAATCTCCCAGAACCCGAAACCCTTTGTAATTAGATATGCTGACGATCTTGTCGTCCTCCATGAGGACTTATCAGTTATCAAGGAATGTCAATTAATTATAAAAAAATGGCTTAAAGACATGGGGCTTGAGCTTAAACCAAGCAAAACCAGAATCTGTCATACCTTATATAATTTGGATGGCAAAGCAGGTTTTGACTTCCTTGGCTTTGAGATACGTCAAGTACCAAGAGGGAAAAACTACTCAGCCAAAAATACTAACGGGAAGATTCTTGGATATAAAACCCGGATAGTGCCAAGTAAAACGGCAATAAAAACACATCTTCAA
>JBCCSG010000146.1:0-15804 GCA_039200565.1 Cyanobacteria bacterium P01_D01_bin.50
ATTAGCAGCGCGATTGACTATTTCATTTAGGTGCTTGTAAGTAAAGTATTTTCCTTCAAAAATTATTGCGGGCTTATTAGGAAAAATACTCGAACCACGTTCTACATTTTGTGCTATATTCATGACTTTGTTATTTGGTGAATGGGTAATGGGTAATGGGTAATGGGTAATGGGGAATGGGGAATGGGGAATGGGGAATGGGGAATGGGTAATGGGGAATGGGGAATGGGTAATGGGGAATGGGGAATGGGGAATGGGGAATGGGGAATGGGTAATGGGTAATGGGGAATGGGTAATGGGTAATGGGTAATGGGGAATGGGTAATGGGTAATGGGTAATGGGGAATGGGTAATGGGGAATGGGGAATGGGGAATGGGGAATGGGGAATGGGGAATGGGGAATAATTAATAATTGATAGTTTTATAAGAGGTTTAGTAATGGCAGTATCCTGAAGTGTAAAATCTTACTTTGCCTCATTTTTGATTTTCTGCGCTCTCTGCGGTTTTTTTCAAAACCAGTAATATCAAGTCGGGTTAATTTCTTACCATATAACCTTATTGATAATATTGCGCTCCCAACTCTACCTTACTTCTTACTTCTTACTTATTACTTCTTACTTCTTACTTATTACTTATTACTTATTACTTCTTACTTAACCCCCACAGAACGATCAATTTACCGGACATAATATAATGGGATAGGAGTAATAATTGGGAACTACCACTCCTCCTCACCACAGCAACCCATATTAACCTTGGATTGCATCCACAATTAAACCACCAGCAGCAATGTCAGCAGCAATGCGAGCAATGTGCATATCTAAAGATTGTTCGTTATCATTCCAAATGTAGGGACGAATAGAACTTGGTTTTTGCCCAATTACCTCGTAAACTGCCGAATATAACCTTCTAGTAGCAGGAGAAAGACAAGTGCGAGCATCATAATCGCCACTGACTTTATAGGAATGTAAATCAACCGCTTGTACTCCAAACATAAGAGCGATCGCCATATACTGTTGAAATATTTCTACAGAGCGACGAGCTAAGTTTGCACTCATGTAACCTTGAGAGTTAACATTTTGATTAAACTGCTCGGCATGAGTGGGGAATCTATCGGCAAGAGAGTTACCGTAAAAAGTCAACAAGGGCATAATTGAATTACCGCATATTTGCAATCCTTTCAATCCCATATTTACCTTACGCTCTCGATTACCTACCAAAGAAGGAGCCAATCCATTATTAAACTCAGGAGCAACAAGTAAAGCAATTTGTACATCCAAATGTTTTACCAAAAGCCCGAAATAGTAGCGTAAGTGATCCATTCCCATACCTACATATTGCCCCAAGAAATTACCGCCGTGATAGCTGGCGTTATTTTTCACATCAATTAGGGGATTATCGGTAACTGAATTCATTTCAGTCTCAATCTGTCTGGTAACTTGGGAAATACCATCAACAATTGGCCCCATATACTGTGGTAAACAGCGCAGTGAATAACGATCCTGAATCAATTCTTGCTCGCGATATTCGTGTTTACCATCCAACTCATCGCGAATTAAACGGGAATCATTAAGCAATGATATCATTTGTTCTGCGGCCCATAATTGCCCTGGATGGGGTTTGCATTCGTGGATAAAGGGATGGAATGATTGATTTGTACCGTTCAAACCTTGAATAAATAGAGCATTAGCACCCATGGATAACTTGAGCAAGTTTTGAGCATCATAGACGCAATTCGCAGCAATCGCAGTCATTACAGAGGTACCATTCATCATTGCCAAACCTTCTTTGGGCAATAATGTCAGCGGTGATAAACCGAGTTTAGATAAAGCAGTAGGAGCATCCATTTCTCTACCGTTGAAATCAACTTTAAAGCTAGGATCTAAACCTATCAATGAACCAGTAATGTAAGATAATGGCACCAAATCGCCACTTGCACCGATGGAACCAAATTCATATACATGAGGTGTAACCCCAGCGTTGAGGAAGATTTCCATGCGGCGAATTAATTCGAGACGGATACCAGATGCACCATGCATATGTGAGTTCGCACGTAAAAGCATCGCGGCACGCACATCTGCAATCGGTAATTTATTTCCAGCACCCGACTTGAGAAACCAAACCAGATTTGTTTGTAATTCCGATGCTTCTTCGGGAGAAATTACCACGTCTGCCATACCGCCAAACCCAGATGTTACGCCGTAAATTGGCTTTCCAGAGTCAACTGCATCCTTAATGAAATCGCATGATGCTTGCACAGCCGCTAAGATGTTTTCATTTTCTGTTAAGCGTACTTGCTTGCCATCCCGTGCTACCTTTGCCAATTCATTTACGGTTAGAGATTCGTCACCTAAATGTAGACTTGGATCGGAATATTCGGTGTAACCCAACTTGTTGGAAAGGGTATTAGTTTGTTGTAGAGATGTAAATTTCATGATTCTTGTTAGTTGTAATTTGGTGTGTACAGTGAATTATTTTCGATTAAAACTTAAATGCTGTGGGCTAATTCTTCTTTGCCTTGATGTCATTTATCTTTAACCCTCATACTATTTATAATAATCGGATAATAAGTAAATAACAATGGAAATTATTTCGGTAGTATTGGAGATTAATTCGTTTTAGTTGTCAAAAACTTTTGATGATTTTAGCTAATACAATACCGAAAGATATTCCAGGAAAATTATTTCTTCATCTATGAATGAGAGCAACTACGAATTGCAGGTAAACCATTTACCATAGTCAAAAACAGACACATCTTCTGAGAATTAGATTCCCAACAATAAATAGGAATACCGGAAGCAGATTCAGAACCAGTATTTGATTTTGGTAAATCTCCAAGAGTCACATTTGACTTTGCTTTACCTGCATTAACATCAGCAAGAGCCGATACCATAATAAACAAGGAACCAATTTCACTTAAACTTCTATTTTCTAAGGAAATATGATTGCCAGATTGCAATTCATTCATTTCCGAACCAGAGAGTGTCAAACCAAGTAGATTGGCACCTTTACTAATTGCTGGTTGACCAGACTTTGCAGTTAATTCAAACATTTTACAAATCCTTTATTGTGTTAGTTTTATAATTTGAATACATGATTCTTTAGTACGTTTTCGCAAAAGGAATCAGATTAAATTCTGTAATTATATAGGATTTTTTCTAATTACTTATGCAGTGCTGAGTTAACAATTACAATTTATTACTCAATTTTTAATCGTTAACTCATTTCATTTACGCGAACAACCTACCAAACCCGGGAAATATAGATTTTTTTATCAGATAAATACTATCTTTCCCATCACACTTTTAATTGTAAAAAGTATTTTTTCCGTTGACTGTGAAAATATTGCGTTTAAATAGGATATTCTTTGGGTTTAAACAACTAATATAATTATGTGAATTAGGAGCCTTAGTAAAGGTTTGTAATGTCACGCACTAAGATAAGCATCGTCACAATCGCTTAATGTCAATTCCCGTTACATTGGAACGATCGAAATATTAGCTCAAAGAGCTTCTGCACTCCTCTGCTAAAAATATATAATTCCGATACCAAGGAATTTTATATAAATCCTGAGTTAATAAGCTGCTACACATAAAAGTAGTATATTTAGAAATATTATTTAAAAGCTAAAAATCTTATCCCTTTTGCCTTCAGCATGACAGCCTCTTGCCAAGAGTATTGTGCATTTTTAATGCACAACAGCTTATAAAGCTCAAATGAAGACTTATAATATATAATATTAACTTGGCGCTAAAGCGCTACTACAAGCCAAAAACAAAGGACTGATACTTGATGTTTAATTCAAGTACCAGCCCCTAAAAAATTACTGATATTATCTATTTTCTCAAAAAGCTTTTATATCCAATTTTATTACCTTGCTTTTTACGTTTAGAGATAGCAGCCAAAACCCCAAACATTAATAAGCCCCATGTTAAAGATTTTTCCGGTACTGATACCACTCGTAATTCTAATGGAAATGGAAGTACAAATATATCAAAGCCATCTCCTGTTCTTTGGAGTAAGTCATCTCCATCAAAAGAGTTAACTACCTGAACTCTATTACCAGCAGCAAAAACATCTTCGATAAAAGCATCAGCCAAACCTTCATTTAATTCAGATAAACCAGATACTTTATTTACCCTCAGAGGATCGGTAAAATTACTCTCAATATCATCTTGAAAGAAAGTTGTCGGACCGTAATCAACAACTGCATAATAATCAGAATAACTGAAATTAACTATTTTAGTTGTGCCATTAAACAAGCCTAATTCCACATCATTGGGATTAGCCCTGTAAATATTTTCTGAAATCGTCGAATCTTCTGTAGCAAACCAGTCTTCACCAAGAATATCGTTCCCTAAATTCCAAGTTTGGCGAAAATCCCGATCTTGTTTTTGGCCGAATGCAAAACCGATATCACTAACTCCAATTCCGTTATCTGCTAGATAATTACCAAAGTTTGAAAAACCGGTACCATTAACTAAACTAGCAGTTCGAGTTGCATTAGTTGACGGATCTTCTGGACTAGCCTGTCTTCCTGCTCCATAGTAAGGAGCATTATCGGGTACTCCTGGGATATCTACACGAGAATTTAAAGGGAGTAATGTATGGCCTCTATCGGGAGCATTAGGATCTTGATTGAAGAAGGCAACAAATCCTTCATCTTCTGAAGGTAAGCCCTGAAATTCTAATAAAACATCAGATTCTATCGGTCGAGATTCAATAAATCTTAATTGTTCAAAATCAAAATCAATATTAACAACATCAAAATCAGTACCAAAAGTCGCAGCTTTTACAGGTGTTGGAGCTAATACAAATGATACTAAAGGAGCTAGCCCAAGTAAAGCGGATATATGTTTTGTACGCATAATTAAACTTTTATGAAGTTCCGGGAAATATTTTTGCATATTATCACTAATATCAGGAGTATAGCAATATATTTTTATGTAAGTTAAAATACTGAAGTTAAAGCTTTGATGAAGCTGCGGAGAATCTGCCCTTGGTGACTAATACCCTCGATGTTCCTATTGGCTCTACTGTTTTTTTTTCGCGGTAGGTGTCTCTCCAAGCCTTGGGGGAAATAGAATATTTTTGTCGAAACAAGCGGCTAAAATGACCAGGATCTGGATAACCAACTTCGGCGGCAATCCAACTTACAGATTCGTCTGTTTTCAGTAGTAAAGAACAAGCTTGAGCCATACGCCGTTCAATAATCCAACCGTATATTCCCTTTCTCGTTTGACGTTTAACTTGATTAGTCAGATAAGTAGTGGAATAACCCACAGCTTCAGCCACATCGCTAAGATTTATTTGTTGATGATAATTTTCTTCAATAAATTGGAAGACTTTAGTTAATAAAGGGCAATTACAAATAGGAAATATCGACTCCTCCTCAAAGGTATTTATTTCCTCTGTATTTTGATTTTCCGGGCACGACTTGCGGGAAGTGTACCATTGTTGAAGAATTTTTTGTTTTTGCAGTTGAACGTTAATTACTGATAACAGTTCTTCTTCTTGATAAGGTTGAGTTAAATAGGTATCGTAACCATCGGATACAAATTGATGCTCTCTAAGCAGTTGATTATCAGTTTTTTCCGTAGCTATAAAAATAAACGGAGTAATTTCTGTAACCGGGTTTTGACGTAAGGTTTTGAGAATATTATCAGAACTGAGCTCTGGTACTTCAATATTACAAATCACTAAATCTGGGGAATATTTTTTTGCTAGCTTCACACCTATAAGTCCATTCTCTGCACCTATAGCCTCAAAACCTCTACTATTTAGGCAATCCAAAAAGAAACTTCGGGTTATTAGCTGATTTTCAATAATTAGTATCTTTTTCACGGTCAAATACTCTCTTTAGTTTAATAATTAATGGATGTAACGCTATATTTGTTGAATCAAACTGCGAAACGTGATTACTAATAAGTTGGGACAAATATATATAACAACAAGCAGCGAGGTAATTCCTCATGGTTTGGTAATGCAGATAACAACTGTCAAGAAAAACAAGTTGCTCTGTAAATACTTATTAGGCAGTGTTAATAGAACTTATGCACTTGTTACAAAAATTCAGTACCCTAGATGTTAATTAACTTGAAATATGACTTGAGCATTTTGTTCTCCAAGAGGCTGATTTTCAAGTTAATTTGTTTTAAACTTTGCCCTTGCCCTAGAGCTTCCATTTCTCGGTAGGGTTGAAATAGTCAAAAACCTTCACAAACTGAAACTTTCAAATAAAATCTATCGAAAGTATTATTGTTTAATAATATGTTTTGTACTATAATTATGCTTCCAAAAAACATAATTACTAAATTTGACTATTGGTCTCAGCAAGATATAGCTAAAGGTTACAAGCTTCAATAAATATTAAGAAATATTCTCGCAATACTCTGCAAGCTTCCTCAGAATAATTATAAGTACCATAGATAATAACTTATGCAGTTAAAAATAGCTTTTACATGAGAAAGCAGGCAATTTAAACCTTATACTTTTTGTTATCGGGAGAGCAAAAACATCAAAAGCGTTGCTGAATCGGGGAATCAATCAAATGTAGAGACGAATTAGCGTTCGCGCCTTCGGCGTGCATCTGAGCTTATCTGGAGGGAATTATATCGGGTTAATAGATCAATTTTGGTTATCCCAGAAATTAAGATACATTGCCTCGAGCAAAACCATGGAGAGACATGAGGCTCCTCTGGCTCCTTGGTAAGAGCTTTCACCGATGGAGACGAATGTGGCAAACTAATAGTATGAGTTTTATAACTGTAGGGGGCTAACTCCTCAAATTTAAGTATTGCGAGCATCTGAGTGGTGAATTATCAGGGGGTGATGAGACTTTTAGTACATATTTAAGTAAGTAGGCACAAATCAACCCAACAATATTACAGAATATAAATTGGTTTCTCCTTGTCTTGCTCACTATTCCTTATTGCCTTGTCAATATAACTATTTTCAACGCCTCGCTACTTACAAACTCTCGAAACTAGTACATCATGGCGTAAATAAGGTACCCGTTTTAAAAGGTTAAAACCCTTATTCTATAATACTTATTACCTTGATACTTTTGACGAACGCAAGCGCTACTAGTGAAAAAAAAAGCAATATATTTTATCATTCTTAAATCCCTTAAAAGTAATTTTGGGGACAAAGCTAGCGGGTTAGTTTATCTTGATAAATTTAGATTTTATAGAAATAGCTTATGAGTAGCTTAGTTGTTTTAAGTTTGGGGCAAGGCGACTTATATAAAGGTTTCCCCTCCGTTACATTACATCTTGGCGAAGGAGATAATTTCTACACGATGAAATTTATCGGTAGTCTACCACCTGCGCCAGATATCGCTCATGTTTACCAAAATTGGCGATCGCTCTATGCTGCTTTTTATCAAAGAAACTGCTTGAATAGTAGGGAACTAGATGTAGATGATGATGATGATGATTTTGAAATTGATGAAGCCTATGTGACTAATATTTCAGAAGTAGACCTAGCAGATTTAAGCTATCAGTTATCAGTATTAATTAATGCATGGCTAAGTACGCCAGAATTTCGTAATATTGAGCGGCAACTACGCACGCAACTCAAACCAAGTGAAGAAATCCGCTTTATCGTTGAGAGTAACGATATCTTGATGCGGCGTTTGCCTTGGCATCTATGGAATTTCTTTGAAGATTATTTCTTAGGAGAAGTAGCATTAGGAACTCACGAATATCAGAGACCAAATCAATATCAGATAAATACAGAAAGAGATAAAGTTAAAATTTTAGCAATATTTGGTGAAAGTACGGGAATTGATATCAATCAAGATCGCAATTTTCTAGAACAACTATCTCATCAAGCAGAAATTGAATTTTTGGTAGAGCCTCCTTTAGGAGATTTAAACGAGCAGTTGTGGGAAGAAGGTTGGGATATTCTGTTTTTTGCAGGTCATACTTCTGGTAAAGATAAGGGATTGGTGTATATTAATCCCACGGATACCATTGCCATTGACCAAATAAGGTTCGCACTCAAACAAGCTATCAGTCGTGGTTTGAAATTGGCTATTTTCAACTCCTGTGATAGTTTAGCATTAGCGCAGCAGTTACAGGATTTGCATATTCCCCAACTGATTGTCATGCGGGAGCCAGTACCAGATGTGGTAGCTCAAGATTTTCTCAAATATTTTCTAGCAGAATTTTCTCAAGGGCAGTCTTTGTATACTGCGGTGCGTTTTGCGCGAGAAAGATTACAAGTATTAGAAGTAAATTATCCCTGCGCGACTTGGTTACCCGTAATTTGTCAAAATCCTGCCGAAGCACCAATGATTTGGACGCAAACGGGTATTAAAACTCAACTAACAGGAAATCATCAATCATTTGAAACTTCTAGAAATGCTGTGCCGACTATGGAGTCACTAGGAGTTAGTGAAGCAAGAAAAAATTACAGCACATCGGAATTTAATAGTGTTTATTCTCAAGAATTAGAGCCACAAATATCACCAATACAACATCATTCTCCACGGAAAAAAGTTTTACAAACCCTTTTACTCACATGCCTAATTGTAACCACTAGCATCATAGGAGTGCGTTATTTTGGTATGCTGCAACCCTGGGAAATAAATGCATACGATCACTTAATGCAGTTACGCCCAGTCACAGAAAGACTAGATGAGCGCTTATTAGTAGTCACTATTGGAGAATCTGATATAAAGTATCAAAACGATAATAAAATGAATATGAGGTGGTCTTTATCAGACGAAGCACTCGTAAATCTTTTGCAAAAACTTGATACATTTGAACCAAAAGCCATCGGTTTAGATATTTATCGCGATTCCCCAGCCGATAAAGAGTTTCCTGATTTAGTCAAACGCCTGCAATCAGATGATCGCTTTTTTGCAGTTTGTAAAGTTTCTGTTAGTGATAACGGTAAAGACGGAGTTGCAGCCTCCGATGAAATACCCCTCAAGCAAGTAGGTTTTAGCGATTTTATCGCAGATTACGATGATGTTCCTCGTCGTCAACTTTTATTTTTAAATCCTCCAGTCAGCTCTCCCTGTGCCTCAGAATATGCTTTTGCTTATTTATTAGCACGGCAATATTTACAATCAAAAGGCTACAAGCCGAAATTTAATTCCCAAAGCCAATTACAGATAAGTGACGTTGTATTTGAGAAATTGAAATCCCATAGCGGCGGCTATCAACAAGTAGATGCAGCAGGTTATCAAGTACTACTTAATTATCGCTCTTTGAAGTCAGTCAGAAAAATAGCTCCGACAATTGCACTGACAGACATAATTGAAAATAGAATTGAGCCAGCAACGATCCGATCGTTAAAAAACCGAATTATCTTGATTGGCGTTACCGCTTCTTCTAGCGCCGATTATTGGAAAACCCCTTATAGCGAAGTATCGCCAGAGCGTGAAAGACGAGTACCGGGGGTATTTATACAGGCACAGATGACAAGCCATATACTCAGTGCAGTGGAAGATAAAAGACCTTTTATTTGGTGGCTTCCCGGCTGGCAAGAAGCACTGTGGATTTTTGCATGGTCACTCCTAGGAGCGATCCTAGCATGGCGCGTACATAAAAAATTATATTTGGGAATTGCGATCGCTATTTCACTATTAACACTCTTTGTGATCTGTTTGGGTGTGTTTATTCAAGCTGGTTGGATACCACTGATTCCCAGCGCATTAGCTTTAACAGCTTCTGCTGCATTGATGAATATGCTGGTGTATCATTTTTTGGGAAATTTAAAAAAAAATAGATAGTAAAATAATCTGGAAATGCATAAGTCATATGTAAAAACACTATAAATTATTGTAGGCATGAATAACATTATTAAACTTAACAGTCCAACAATATATATTTCAAGGGTTCAAAACCATGACTAGCAAACACTTCGCTCAAAAATATTCCAAATTTAGTTGCCTGCTTCCTTTACTATCCTTGAGCATCCTCAGCTACTCATTACCAGCAGAGGCACACTTAAGACAACCATTGAAAAATCAAATTACTCGCACTTCCAATTTAATTGCTCAACAAGTTCCTCGAAACCTTGACGCACCAACAACAGGGCGTCGCCGAGGAGGTACAAGCCGTCGCAACGACTGCCCTAGTTTGTCAACACCCCTGACAGCCTTAGTACCTGATGCCAAATATGACGAAAAAATCCGCAAAAAATCTTTTTTATCATCAACAGTTTCAGAATTTCCTAGCTTTTGGGTATACTTACCTTCCTTAGAGAACACACAGATAAGCACTGGAGAATTTGTTTTACAGAATAAGGAAGGAAAAGATATTTATCGCACAGATGTGAAATTATCCCGAAAAGAGGGTTTTATGGATATTAAATTGCCGAATCAGCCCAAATACTCTCTTAAGATAGATAATGAATATCGTTGGTATTTTAGTATTTTTTGTAGTAATAAAGACAAAAGATCAGGGTATATTCATGTAGATGCATTCATTAAGCGAGTTGCCCCACCAGCCAACCTTCTACAAGAGTTGGAAGCAAATAAATCAGAACAATATAAAGTCTATGAGAACAATGGTATCTCACACGATGCCGTATCAAATTTAGCGGTATTACGTGCGGCATCTCCTAATTCGAGCAAATTACAAGAACATTGGAAACAATTATTAACATCTTGGGGCTTAAAAGAACTTGCAGAAGTACCGGTTGTGAAAACAGACAATCCAACAAAATAGTATTGTGTGGGTAAATTCAAAATTAAAACGCCATTTTTTGGTATAGGGTTGAAGTTTGCACCATAAGATGGCGTTTTAAATTTAGGAATGGCTGCAACTGGGCACCTTTCCTTGTAGGGGCAGGTGACCAAAATAATTTTAGATTTTACCCAACAGGATTTTGGATTATGAATGGTTGAGGGGCCCCTAAATTTATTTATGGAAAAATCTAAAAATGTCAAGCACGGACACGCTGAACGCGAACGTAAATCGAAAATTCAAGGGGCCCCTAAATTTATTTATGGGAACAATCTAAATATGTCCTATCGGACACGCTTCGCTAACGTAAATCCAAAATCCAAAATTGCCTGACAAGAACCCATTAAAAATTTTTAGAAGACAAATTTTTAATGGGAACCCCGTGACATTTTGATTGATTATAAACGAGAAATATCACAGCTTGTAATACGGCAGCAACATAAAAGCTTGTGACAATTGCTCCCGTTCTGAAATTGATTAGCAACGTTTCTTGGTTTTATTGAAAGTACCGAATTACAGTTTAACAAGGGGTGATAGACATGGCAGTATTAAAGGGTGACGAAAAAGACAATCAACTACTTGGTACTCCAGAAAATGATGAAATTTCTGGCGGTTTAGGTAATGATGTAATTATTGGCGGTGAAGGTAACGATGTTCTTACTGGCGATGGTGGTGCCGATACATTTGTTTTTAGAAATTTCAGTGAGATTGATAACGTTGATGGTCAGATACTTATTATAGGTGATGATGGTTTTGACTGGATTACTGACTTCAAAGAGGGTGAAGATAAAATTACTACCAATTCTCCCAGTATCACTGCCAGTAGCGCTGCTGAGACTCCTCCTGATGACGATCGATTGTTAATCGGAATCAAATTCAACCAACCAGTTGAAGCTCAAACCCCTACCATATCAGAAAAAGGTATAACCGAAGGATCTTCTCCGGCGCTAGGAAGTAATGCAGACGAAACAATCTCTTTAATCTTCCCCGATTTAATCGATCAAGGCGATCAACTAACAACAATTTTCCCGGATTTAATCGATCAAGGCGATCCACTAACAACAATCTTCCCCGATACAATCGATTCTAACGAACCTTTAACAATAATCTTCCAGACTCCAGACGACCCTAGGGACACAATAACAGAAAACTTCCCGGATCTAATTGGTCAAGGCGATGGACGAACAATCCTTTTCCCCGACACAATAGATGCTGGGGAGGCACTAACAACAATCTTCCCGGAGCCAATCCCTCCAATCCCTCCAATCCCTCCAATCGATCCAATCCCTCCAATCGATCCAATCCCTTCAATCGATCCAATCTCTTCAATCGCTCCAATCCCTTCAATCGCTCCAATCCCTTCAATCCCTTCAATAGATCCAATCGATTTTAGTAGCGCATTTACTTTTGACTTTTGACAAGAGTATTGTGCATTTTTTATGCACAACAAACAGCTTAGGAGTAGTTCACTTTCTACCTTCTCTCAATAACCAAAATATATGTTTTTATACTTTTTCAGGGCAAATTTACTATCTGTATTTAAGGGGATATGCGGAGTCTTAAGTCTATGGCTAATCGCTGCAACCAATGATTGCGTCAAAGCTGAAATTATACCAGATCAAACCTTGGGAGAGAAAAATTCTGTTGTAGATGGGAATAATCTTAAAACTGTAACTGGTGGGCTACGTCTGGGTACTAATCTTTTCCATAGTTTTGAGAAGTTTAACATCAATGAAGGACAATCGGCTCTTTTTAGAAGTGGGAATGGCATTGAGAACATTATCAATCGGGTAACGGGGAATAGTCGCTCGGAGATTTTAGGTAATCTCATAGTTGTAGGTAATAATGCTAACTTCTTTCTGATTAATCCCAATGGAATTATGTTTGGCTCTAATGCCGAGCTAAACATTGGAGGTTCATTTATTGGAACAACCGCTGACGCTATCGGTTTCGGCGATCGAGGCTTTTTCAGTGCTTTAGTTCCAGATACTCCTGAATTATTGACAGTCAAACCTTCAGCTTTACTATTTAATCAAATTGCCAATCAACCGATTACCCTTCAATCTACAGCAACAGGTTTAGCAGTTTCTCCGAATCAAAGTTTGCTTTTAGTAGGCGGCGGTGTAAACTTAGAAGGAGCTAGATTGTCAGCTCCGGGAGGCAGAATCGAATTAGGAGGTTTAGCAGGAATTGGTACTGTTGAACTGAATGTAGATACAAGTAATGTATCTTTGAATTTTCCTGACGACGTTGCGCGAGCAGATGTATCCCTAACTAATAGAGCTATAGTAAGGACATCTAATAATAATAGTAATTCCCAACAAGATAGCGGCGATATCCAAGTGCACAGTAGGCGTTTAACTCTTCAAGAAGGCTCGCAAATATCAACTACTACTTTTAGTCAGGGATTGGCGGGAAATTTAACGGTAAACGCATCTGAATCAGTGGAATTGAGTGGAACTTCTACTGGCTTATTTGCCCAGACACAAGCTGATGGAAATGCCGGAGACTTAAGAATTGACACTAAGCGATTGATTCTTGAGGAAGGCTCGCAAATATCAACTACTACTTTTAGTCAGGGATTGGCGGGAAATTTAACGGTAAACGCATCTGAATCAGTGAAATTGAGTGGAGGATTTAGTGGTTTGTTTGCTGGCTCTCAAGAAGGGGGTTCAGGAAGTTCGGGAAACTTGACTATTGACACAGGGAAATTACTTGTTGAGAATGGAGCGCAAGTCACAACTTCCTCGTTGAATAACGATGAGGAAGGGGGAAATTTGACAGTCAAAGCCTCCGAGTCTGTGGAACTGATTGGTAGTTTCTTAACAAATCAAGGAGAGAGTAGAAGCAGCGGCTTGTTTGTCGGTACCACTGGTGCCGGAGATGCAGGAGAATTGACTATTGAAACAGGGAAATTACTTATTCAGGATGGAGCAATCGTATCTGCTCGTACCTTAGGTGAAGGAGATGGAGGAAGTGTAATTATCGATGCCTCTGAATCTGTGAGTATAATTGGTACCTCGCTAAATAGTTCAGATCCCAGCACAATTACAACAGAAACCAGATCGGGTAATGGAGGGAACATTGAGATTACAGTAAAGGACCTTTTGTTACTACGCGATCGCAGCCAAATTTCGACCACAGCAGGTACCTCAAATGCAGATGGAAACGGTGGTAATATTACCATTCAAAGCCCCAATGGCTTTCTTGTTGCATTACCTCAAGAAAATAGCGATATTACCGCTAACGCTTTTGAAGGCTCTGGCGGTGTCATAAATATTAATACTTTTGGAGTTTTCGGTATAGAGGAACGAGAAGAATTAACTGAACAAAGCGATATTACAGCTTTTTCCGAACAAAACCCACAGCTTGATGGTGTCGTCAACATTGATACACAAGAAAAAGATCCCACAGAGGAATCAACCGAATTACCCTCAGTACCCCTTGAGACGGAATTTTACGATGTGTGTCAAGCAAGTACGGGTGAAAATGCAAGCGAATTTCATTTCGTCGGCACCGGCGGTATCCCACCTAGCCCCTTGGATTTACTTCAGGAAGAGAGTGTTGATGTGGGTTGGGTTTCGCTTCCGGAGGGGGGAGAGGAGAGAGATGGGGAGATGGGGAGATGGGGAGATGGGGAGATGGGGGGAAGAGTTTCAATCCAAAATCCGAAATCTGTCTTGGAAAGTTTTGGGGGAAGAAAATCTACACCCCAAACTTTCCGCAAAATCCAAAATCCCATTGTGGAAGCTACTGGGATGATTGTTGATGAAAATGGGGATATTTTCTTTGTTGCTCAAGCTTCTCCTCAAAGTACGCCGTCTTTTAATAATAAATCTTGTGTGAAGAGATAGTTGTTGGTTGTTAGTTGTTAGTTGTAAGTTGTTACTCCTTACTTCTTACTCCTTACTTCTTACTCCTTACTTCTTACTTCTTACTTCTTACTCCTTACTTCTTACTTCTTACTCCTTACTTCTTACTTCTTACTTCTTACTCCTTACTTCTTACTTAGTTGTTGGTTGTTGGTTGATAATTGATCATTGATCATTGATACAATACTCACTTCCTTCAACCCAACCTACTTCTATTTTTTCTACTCACTACTCACTACTCATTACTCACTCTTAACTCCATAAGTAAAATTGACAAAAAACTATTAATATTTTACTAACGAATAATTTTTTTATCAGCTCATAACCAACTGTCGCAACTACCAATTTATATGATGTCTTTTCGCAACTGTAATTGGAAATTAGCAACCTCGATCGCAATTTTGGGTGCAGTATTCTCTACCATAAATACTGCTAATGCACAACAAGTAATACCAGATAACACTTTACCGAATAATTCTGTAGTCAATTTAGAAAACAATATTACCAATATTACTGGCGGTACCCAAAGGGGAGGTAATTTATTCCACAGTTTTGAAAGATTTGGAGTTCCCACGGGTGGTGAAGTTAACTTTAATAATACCCTTGACATAAATAACATCATCAACAGGGTAACTGGTGGGAATATATCTAATATTGATGGGTTAATTAGAGCTAATGGTGCGGCGAATTTATTTTTGATTAATCCTGCGGGGATTGTATTTGGTGAAAATGCGCGATTGGATATTGGTGGATCGTTTATTGGTAGTACCGCTGATGCTCTAGGTTTTGGTGAGGATAACTTTTTTAGCGCTACAGATCCAGAAAATTCCTCGGAATTACTGAGTATAAATCCTAATGCATTGTTTTTTAATCAACTTAATACAGCATCGATTCAAAATAATTCATTTCGTGAAGATGCTGGTACAAATGAAGCAGGCACTAGAGCTTTTGGATTGCGAGTACCCGATGGTAAGAGTTTGCTGTTAGTCGGAGGTGATATAAATATAGATTTAGGAGAATTATATGCCTTTGGTGGGCGTGTAGAGTTGGGTGGCTTAGCTACAACGGGAACAGTTGGCTTGAATAGTGATGGGGATAATTTTAGTTTGAGTTTTCCCCAAGGTGTAGAGAGGAGTGATGTAACCCTAAGCAATTTAGCGAGAGTAAACGTGCGTGCTGGTGATGGTGGAAGTATCGCGGTTAACGCTCGGAATTTAGAGATGACAGGAG
>JBCCSG010000147.1:0-15795 GCA_039200565.1 Cyanobacteria bacterium P01_D01_bin.50
CAGCAAACAGCGTGGGTCTGGAAGTTAGGAGAACAGAAGACGGTTGTTCAATATGGATAAGATGGGTATTCCTAGCTAACCATCTGAATCCCACCGTTTTTAGCGGTGGGAGTGTCAATACCACTGCTTAAAGACTCCGATAATCTTGTGCGTGAAAGCGTTGCTGAAGCGCTGGGTAAATTAGCAAATACATCGGATAATGTTGTTGTCGCTGTGAAAAAATGGCTTGAGGAACAACAAGACTCGGAATATAAAGAATATGGAGTTATGGCTTTGTGGAATTCGGTTGTAGGGGAATCGTAAGTTATAAACTATTCTTGGATTTAAAAAAACCGCAGAGAGCGCAGAAAGCGCAGAGGAATGTGGGAATTTAGAGGAATTACTCGTTGGTGCGTGGTATGGTGAGGAAATTAATCCAGAACTCTCACCTTGAAATGAATTTCAAGGCTAATACATCAAGTACGTTAAAACGTACTAAAATACTCTACTAGTCGTCTTGAGACGACTTCTGCTGTTAGCCTTAGAATTCATTCTAAGGCGATTGTTGATAATGATGCAAGAATGTTATGACTACTAACTCCTAACTCCTAACTCCTAACTCCTAACTCCTAACTAACCAATATGTCTTGGTTTTTCTTCGCAATTTCCACAGCTTTTTTAGAATCACTCAGGGATATTTTCAATAAAAAGACAATTAATCTAGTTGATGAATATATTAGTACTTTTTCTTTAAATTTATTCACTGCAATCTGTTCTCTACCGCTATTATTATTTAACGATATTCCAACTCTAGGAAATAACTTTTGGTTTCCTGTCATTGCCATCGGAATTTGTAATACTACAGCTTATCTACTTTTTTTCAAAGCCATTAAAGCTTCTGATTTATCAATAGTTGCTCCGATAACTACATTAAGTCCGATATTACTTTTAATTACTTCTCCGTTTATTGTCGGTGAATTTCCCAACGCTATCGGTATTTTAGGAATATTTATCATTGTAATTGGCGCTTATGTATTGAAATTTCAAGATAAAAGTAGAGGATATCTATTTCCTCTTAGATCGTTATTTAGCGAAACGGGACCAAAATTAATGTTTGGCGTAGTATTAGTTTGGAGTATTTCCGCCAATGTTGATAAAATTGGCGTGCAAAATTCCTCTCCTATAATGTGGGCGATCGCCGGACATTTGAGTGTAGCTATATTTTGTTTACCCATATTATTTATTAAATCTAAACCCAATATCCAAAATATTAAATCTTGTAGTCGAAACTTAATTTTAATTGGTTTTATAAATGCCTTAGCGATCGTTTGTCAAATGACTGCATTACAACTTGCTCTGGTATCTTTTGTAATTGCAGTCAAACGTACCAGCGCTTTATTTAATGTTTTATGGGGTTGGTTAATTTTTAAAGAACAAGGTATTAAAGAAAGAATTGCTGGTTCAATTATTATGATTTTGGGAGTTGTTGTTATCACTTTATCGAAAATGGTTTAGTTAAGTAGGTTGGCATTGAAAATAATAATAGGCAATAGGCAATAGGCAATAGGCAAGCTTGAATAAGGGTTTGAGGGTAATTTACCCAAGCTGTAATATAGCTTGGTTTATTTGTGCCGACTTACTTACTTACAATACCCTTTAGGGTATTGCTACATTTACGAAACCTGCCGGAGGGCAGGCTTTGTTTGTGTAGCCCTAGGCTTATAGCCTATGGGCGTTTTGCACGTTGGATTATTCATTGATAATTGATAATTAATAAACTACTACGCTAAAATTCAACCACGATCAGCATTCCCCGTAATATTTACCCCATGCTCGAAACCCTGCAAACTCAACTTTATCAATTAGAACAATTTGCGAATACGCTTGTTTCTAACCAATTAACTCACCTCAATTTACTCAGCATCGGCATCATTTTTCTAGCTGGATTGCTTACCAGTCTTACCCCTTGTATGCTTTCCATGCTACCCATCACCATTGGTTATATCGGCGGTTATGAAGCGAAAAGCCGCATCCAAGCAGCCGCACAATCTACTTGGTTTGCTTTGGGATTAGCAACTACTCTTGCAGGGCTCGGTATTATAGCAGGAGTTGTCGGGAAAGTCTATGGTCAAATTGGTATCGGTTTACCCATTATTGTCAGCATCATTGCAATTCTCATGGGATTAAATCTCCTCGAAGCTTTACCTCTACAACTTCCTTCCTGGGGTGGTACCGAATGGATTTCTCAAGAATTACCCCGAGGTGTGAGAGCATATTGTATTGGTTTGAGTTTTGGCTTGGTGGCTTCTCCTTGTAGCACTCCTGTTTTAGCAAGTTTACTTGGATGGGTTGCCAATACCAAGGATTTAATTTTAGGTGCTGCTTTGCTACTTTCCTACACCGCAGGTTATGTTACGCCGTTGATTTTAGCGGGTACTTTTACTGCTTCAATTAAAAAGATCATCGAAATACGTCGCTTTTCTGGTTGGATTAATCCCGTCAGCGGCGCTTTATTAGTCGGATTTGGTGTATTTTCATTAATTTCTAGAATCCCCTTGTAGAGACGTAGCACTGCTACGTCTCCAACAATCTGAAATCACAACTTAGTATTTTGATTTACCAACATCTTAGAACCTATTTATAAATAAAAAATAAAATTCTCGTAGGGGAGGCTTTTAGGCGGCGTAGATTCTCTTCCCGCATTATTGCCGTGCCGCTGTATTATATGCACCACTATATTCTGTTAAAACATATAATCTTAATACATCTAATGCACCAAGGGTTGTTGGTGCGTTACGGCAAATTTTTACCTGCTCTGTTTCCTATCGAATCTCACAAAGCCGTAACACACCCTACTAAAGTTATTTTATAAATACCCTCTTAGATATATAGTTAATCCAAAATCCAAAATCTAAAATCCAAAATTAAATGACTTTAGAAAAATCATCAAACAAATCACCGCTAGCCGTATTTACAAGCTATATTCGCAAAGAGTTTCTACCAGTACTCACTGATTTACGATTAGCGATTATTCTGCTGTTGGCGATCGCAATTTTTAGTATAACTGGTACGGTAATCGAACAAGGACAATCTATCGCTTTTTATCAAGAAAATTATCCAGAAAATCCGGCTTTATTTGGCTTTCTTACCTGGAAAGTTTTAATAATTCTAGGTCTAGACCATGTTTATCGTACTTGGTGGTTTCTAGCTTTACTGATCTTATTCGGAACTAGTTTAACAGCTTGTACTTTCACGCGCCAACTTCCAGCACTCAAAGCTGCACGTCGTTGGAAATTCTACAATAAACCCCAAGGATTCCAAAAGCTGGCTTTAAGTGCGGAATTCGATGTGGAAGCGGATAATTTTACATCTATCGAAAATCTTACCGAAATTCTGCAAAAGCGTGGCTACAAAGTTTTCCAAGAAGATACAGATAAACTCTACGCTCGGAAAGGAATCATCGGTAGAATTGGTCCGATTATAGTTCACATCGGTATCGTAGTTATTTTGCTCGGTTCAATTTTGGGCGCAATGACGGGATTCATAGCTCAAGAAATGGTTCCCAGTGGCGAAATTTTCCAAGTTAAAAATATCATAGATGCTGGACCTTGGGCAGCAGCACAAGTTCCCAAAGATTGGGCTGTAAAAGTAAATCGCTTCTGGATTGACTACACTCCAACCGGCGATATTGACCAATTTTATTCGGATATGTCGGTATTAGATCGTGAAGGAAAAGAAGTAGACGGCGATAAAATTTATGTTAACCATCCCTTGCGATACAAAGGCGTTACCTTTTATCAAACAGATTGGGGAATTTCATCTGTAAAGGTTCGAGTTAACAAAAGCCCGATTTTTCAATTACCCATGGCGCAACTCGACACCGGAGGAAAGGGAAGACTTTGGGGAACTTGGATTCCTACTAAACCAGATTTAAGTGAAGGAGTTTCCTTATTAGCTAAAGATTTACAAGGAACTGTATTAATTTACGATGCCCGAGGTAAACTAGTAAATACCGTCCGCGAAGGAATGTCGGCTGAGGTCAACGGTGTGACCTTAAAAGTTTTACAAGTAGTTGGTTCTACCGGATTACAAATTAAAGCCGATCCAGGTATACCAGTAGTTTACGCTGGATTTGCCATATTAATGGCGGGAGTAGTGATGAGTTACTTTTCTCACTCACAAGTATGGGTATTAAAGAAAGAAGGTAACTTATACGTTGGTGGTAAAACTAATCGCGCACAAGTGGCTTTTGAAGGAGAAATGATTAAGATTTTTGAACAAATAAATTCACAATCGAATAAATATACTAAGTCTTTGGTTTCGAGTTTTTGACTTCTGACTTCCGCTAAGTGGGGAGATGGGAAAGAAAATTTCTTAATATTTTCTACCCCCTCTTCCCCCTCTCCCCCCCTCTCTACCTTTACCCGGTAATCTTAGATTAAGAGCCTACCAGTGCTTTAACTCGGGTTTGGCGAAGTAATATTCGCAAAAGGAATTTGAGAATTTGACCTAAGCCACCAGCTAAAGGACCATAAGTAATAGTAGTTCCACAAACAGAAGCTTTAGCTCTCAAACCATCGATATAAATCCATTCCATTGCCGAGGCAGGAGAAAGCAGTTGACAGTAATGAAATCCTCTTGCTGAATGAATAGGATAGTTAATGGGAGTTTTCATCACCCTCGCTCTAACTTGACAAACCTGTTCGTCATCTATCCTAATATATTTGTACTTGGGATAAACCCATACCCAAAGTGGCCCAGCTGAAACAATGGGTATACTATCTTCTCCCATAGCCATGTGTACGCCGTTTTTATCAAAGTGTCTCCTAGCTTCTTCCCCTGCGTGAGAGAGCGCCCATTTGTAAACCTGCTGATTGATTTCATTACCTCTGGAAGAGCCATCTGTTTCTTTAAAATTGGGATTTGGAACCCCTGCATGTTTCCAGATTTTTTGCCGCGAATTGAGTTTAGCTCGCAAGGAGAAAGCTGCTATAGGGAAAAAGCCTGTATCAAAAGAGTCGAGAAAATGGTACAAAGCCTGGGTAACACTAGTGATTTTTAGCTTTCCATCAATTTTAGTAATTTTGGGAATATGAACCCAAGGTGGCCTAAATGTGACTGTATAGGAACGATGAAAGCTATCAAGGAATTTGAAGCTTGGGGCATCGGGATTCAATTTGAGCAATTTGTCTCTACCTGCCATGATTGGATTGGCATCCTTTTCAATCCAAGGTGAATAGGCAATACATTCTGGAGGTTGACAGCATTGTGGCTCCAAATCGCAATTAGTTTTCTGTGGATTTGGACGTGGATTATCGCTCTGATTGCAATAACAAGCTGGTTTAAAGCCGTTATACCCTTCTTTCCAAAACGCATCGATAATTGGCTGGAGTATCTTCTGTGTTTCGATACGTTTTTCTTTCAGAAAAATAATACTTTCATAATTGGTATCTGGCAATCGGGAACTAATAAAATTATAAACTAACTCACCAATTTGCTGATGAATTTTCTCTTGTGGAAACTTGGGTTTGAGATCGAAATCGCGTACATAACCAATTGCTTCGCCAGAAGCAAATTGCATATGGGTTGCTCCTTCAATGGCAATCACCGGAAAATTATAGATATCAGTTGATTGTGATGCATTAATTTGTTGATGCCAAAATCCTACTGCAATGCGGGTAATTCGAGCCAGCCCATCTAAAGTACCACCAATGGTTAAAGTCGGAACAGTATATTCAATCTTCGTTTTCCCTTTTTCATCCAATTTAGAGAGATATCCCTTACCTAAAAAAGAACCCATCAAGATTTGTCCTTTGGCACGTTTAGGGAAGCTCTTGAGATATTTTTGAATGGCAATTCCACCTACAGAATGAGCCGCAAAGAAAATATTGTCAGTTTCTGGCATTCCTTCAAAGTGCATTTGACTAATGACTTTATCAATCGCCAATCCTGTTTCGCGAGGAATTGGAGAATCGCCAATAAATTGAGGAATGCCAACCCAAATCCTTAAATCCGGTGCAGCATTCTGAATAGCCTGTGCAACTGGACAATATAAATCGATGGGAATTTCTTCCCCTTGAATAAAGATGATAGCGACATCAGTTCCTCGATTATGAACTGGCTTGACGACAATCGGTGCTCCAGCCCAATTGTAGACATAACTAAGTTGAAACAAAACAGCAATCAACAATAAACAGCCTGTTAATCCAGCACTAATCCAGAGTAGGTGAGCAATAGTTGAATCTCCACCCCATTTATTTTCAGCAATAGCTGTGACAACAAGGCTAACTGAAACTAATGACAAAAAGATAGTTAAATTTGAGCCTAACCAGAATAATTTTTTCCAAGACATAATTAATTTATTTTATGTTGTGCGATCGCCCTTTTTAAATAGGTAAGCATAAATAAACATAACTACGTAATTACTTGGTTTCACTGGCAATTACGTAGTTATAAATTTTCCTATTTAACTACTTAGCTGTGCTGTTTCTTGATTAGAAGCAGTTATAAGTTGTTGAATGAAAAGAATACTCAACACAAACAAGATGGGGCCAGATATTCCTCCGGGGAAGTAACCACCCTTAATAAACCACATGCTAATATGAAATATTCCATTCAAAAACTCGACAATTGCCCAAATCCACATCAAGTAAAAACTCCATCCACTTCCTTTTTCAACACTAGGTACGGAGCCTAATATTAAAGCAATCATCAGATAATTGAAAATAGCGAACCAATCTGCACTGATTCCAAAGGCGGGTATCCAGTGAATAATATTATGCAATGCCTGGCTCATAACGGCGAAGTAATCGTAAAGGTTAGTGTAGGTTTCTTCTATACTGTGAACAACTTGTGCAAGCCCCAAAAACCAGTAGAAATGCGCAATTTTTTCCGATTGCTGGTTTAGCATTATCAGCCTCTGTATTTACTTAATTGCTATAAAAAATCTCAAACTCAATACGGAATAGACATCCCTAGAAATAAAGCCCAAGTTGTACAAAACTTTTAGATTCATTCTCAGAGATGTCTAATGGATTATTGCTCTATAAACTCCCTATAGGTATACAAGAGCAATGATTTGAGTGATGCCAGCAGCACCCAAGAATACTACGGCTAACCAGTGCCAAAATTGATTGAATGTACTTTCAGCAACTAATCCTTCCACTGCTCCCCCTAAAATTAAGAATACCGTGGTGATTAATGCTGGCACTAATCCATATAAATGGATCATGGAAATAATGTATATGAAAGTTGCAATGCCAAATGTTATTAGAATTCCAATAGGAATGGGAAATACTGGACGTTTACCTTGTCCTAAATCGACATTGAAGGTTGATAAAGGTGTTCTAGGACAAATATACAGCCAAACAAATGTTAAACCTAAAATAATCAGAGTCCAAGGATTAGAAATTGTCACAGAGCCAAGTTTCCATTCTTGTACTCCGTAAACCCCAATTACGAACATGATCGCTGCAACGGCTTGATAGGCAAACAATAACTTATAAGCAGCTTCACGCAGTCTCTCATTATTATATTTGCTCCTATCCAAAGCTGGCTGTCCTTCCTTTGAAGGTGGATCTTGAAAGGGTGCAACCTGCCAACCCTCATATTCATGCATGACGATTGGAGCAAATCCAGCCAAAATTTGGAAGATTGGAGCCATCATCAACCAAAATAAGGATTCATAGGATGCTTGTGGAGGAAAGTTATAAAGAGCGTAAGCAACACCCAGTTGAGTTAAAAACAAGGCATAGTGAAATAATTCAACAATGCTTAATGCTAAAGGCTGAGCAAACTTAAGAATTGATTGCTTTACTGATGGATATTGCCATACCCAACCAGGTTGGGGGTAAATATCCGGTATATCTCTGATATCGCCTACTGTATCGTGAGCAGGCATTTGCAAAACTTTTCTGGAGGTAGGTGTCATTTCAGTTATCAATTATCAGTTATCAAGTACCCACAAAGTGGAAATCGAGGGGCCACCTTTTGTGGAAAATATTTTTTTGCAATCGGGTGGCCTTTACCGGGGGTTTGTATCCATGGTTAGTTATATAGTGAAGAAGACGATATTAAGATTACTAAGAAACTAGTTACGTTATTTGCTAATAAGTAATCTTAACTGCTTTTTTTTTCAAATGAATATACGTAATAACCCGTAAGTTTTACCACATTTTTAATTTCTCAAGCGGAAAATCTCTAGGGCATAGCTTCCCAATCAATTTCCATAGTTTTATCCATAGAGTTATACTGGTTTTAATATATTTCGCTGTTTGTAAGCAATACTCTCAGGAATGGCCGCAATTGTCACAAGAGGAGGATGGTGCCGTACACTCACCGTCTTATTATTGGGTTAAAAATTAGTCTGTGTACGAGCAACGGCACGGCAATAAAGGGGGAAGAAAATCTACACCCCTTTTTGCCTCAATAAAGGGGGAAGAAAATCTACACCCCTTTTTGCCTCCCCTACAAGAAAAGGCGGCCAGTTGCGGCCATTCCTAACTCTAATACCCAAAGGTTTATAAAAATTTCCTTTGGCTTTTTTCATATACTCAATACAGGTGTTAAAAATTACTCAATTAGTTAATTTCGTTTATACCGTTTTATCGAATTAATGACTATAAATATGCAAAGACGTTACTTGTATATATTCTTGTAAAGTCGAAATTAAGATTATTTATTGGGAGAGATTAGAAGCAGGTAAGTAAACAAAGGAAAATAACTCCTAACTCCTAACTCCTAACTCCTCACTATTCCCAATTCCCTATTTCTGATGCTTAATTTCAATTACAGTATGCACGTTACCGCGTGGAGTAAAATCGGCTTTCAGGGTAATTTCCAAAGGATCGCAGGCAGCAACAATATCATCTAAAATTAGATTGGCTGATTCTTCGTGGGAAATATATTTTTCCCTATAACTATTAATGTAAAGCTTCAATGCTTTCAATTCTACAACCTTCTCATCCGGTACGTAAGTGACATAAATTGTCGCAAAATCCGGATAGCCAGAAAACGGACACTTGCAGGTAAATTCCGGCAAAGTAATATTGATATCGTATCTTCTTCCCACACGCGGATTAGGAAAGGTAATTAACTTCCCCTCTGCAATTTCGCGCTCGCCATACTTAACTTCAGTATTGTTGTCAGCCATTTATATTTAATAATAATTAATAACTCAATTGGGCGTAGGACATTGGGTATTAATTTATAATATCCAATTGTTAATTTAGTTTTATTTTTTCCCTTTCCCTTGTATAATTTCTAAATGTTTACTATTCACAGTTCATTATTCACAGTTTACTCGCCTTCCCAATCTGGACAACTTTCGTCATCATATCCGTGGGGATAGATGCCGCAAACTAATAAGTTACCGTTGTAAACTTGTCCATGATAATTACGACAACCAATACAGGCAGAATTTTGTTCCGCTGTTGGTTCAACCGGATAAGGAAGATGACCTTCTAAATCATCTCCCAAAACATCCTCAAAATCCCAGTAAACTTCCAAAAATGGCTCTGCTAAATCTTGTAAATATTGGTCTACCTCAGTAAGTAAGGTAGTTTGTACTTGTTCGCTAATTTCTTCAGTCAGTTCAACAAAACTATCTACTACTTCTGTCATCCCTATGAAGAAGCGTTCCACTTCATCAGATACTGATTTTACTATTTCCGAGAAATCTTTTTGCCACTCATCCATAAAACATAGTCCTCACTCTCTCAATCATAGGACATTTATTTCAACGTCTTTATCGCTTTTCCCCAAAGGTGGCAACGCCGGAACCAAACTATGCCCGCGAATTCAGCAAATATGAAGGATAAATGCTTTATTCTTTCATAGTTATAAACACTAAAAGTATATCCTCCAAGGAATACTTTATGATACACATTATTCTGGAATATCCGCGAATGCTTCGGGGGCAATTTTCTGCTTTTAAATTAATTATTCTTAACCTAATTACCTATTTATCGCTCTGTAGCCGACGCAATTCCTCTTGCATTCGCTTGACTTGATCGCGTAACTTCTCAACATCTTCTGGTTGAGAATTTTTTACCATTGCTTCCTCATCCTCCCCTAAAATTTCTATACGACGGGGTTCCGTTCTAGATGTGCTATCACCGCTGCCATCACTCGCAGATGATTGGGCTTGATTCATCATATCTTCTACAAACTTACGGGCTTCATCTGTAGTCATTTCGCCCTTCGCAACCATTTCATCTGCCAGTTTTTGAACTTGCGATCGCAATTCGGCTAAAGTTCCACCTGCTTTCTCGCTAGCGTAAGAAGCTAACCCAACACCAAGGTAAAAAGCTTTTTTAACAATATCTCCAAAACCAGGCATTATATGAGAATACTCTTAAAAATAGGACAGCCCGGAGTCTACGCCTACTACAAGCATCCCGTGTTGCTGCTACCTTCCGGTCCTGACAAGGTTTGGGCGTTGCAGTTGCATAGGTCCGAGCCTGCTAATACTATAGCATTAATTTGTTGAAATGTGTGGCAAGTAATTTAATTTTTTTATTTATTCAACTAAGAGCCGCCATTCATATAACTTGTAGTCAACACAATTATTTTCAACTAAAGGGTCACGCGAGACAATGGCTTGGGCTTCTTCCATGGAAGTGGCTTCAAATAGTAGCATTCCGCCGCCATATTGTGCCCAATAACCGGTTTTGGCTTGATGTCCTTTGTTTTTCAATTCTTCTACATAAGCTTTGTGAGCGGGTACGTATTTATCAAAAGTCGATTTATCAACTTTTCCTTCTTCTATTTTCACAAACCACGGCATTGATTTCGATTTCCTCTGATAGGCTTTAATAGTATTTCACCGTATTTTCGAGCTAAGTAGGTTGGCATTGAAAATAGTAATTGGGATAAGGCAATAGGCAAGCCGGCAATAGGCAATAGGGGTAAGGGTTTGAGCGTAATTTACATTTTGTAATATAGGTTGGTTTATTTGTGCGCACCTACTTAAACAACCAATTCACCCAAACCGGATAACTTTATGCTGCTGGTTCAATTTCCAATATAACTTTGGCGAAAGGTAATCTAAATAACCTAATTGTAACCATTTGAGGGAATCAGCAAAAACATAACGGGAGTAATTTTCACAATACGAGGGTTGGAGTCTCAATTCAAGAGCTTTATTATGAAATTACGACACCTTACGCTTGTTTCACACAATTTGAGTAAAAAGGCTTTGTGCATCCACAGCCAACAAAAGCGGGGTAATTATATATCCGACTATTCACCATTTACTACTCACTAACCTTATTAAGCAATGCAGGGTTTGTTCGAGTACTGGTGTTCTGTCCCATTAATTTTGAGGCGCATAGCGCGTAAATTAAAAATTATTCTCCCCCCTCCCTACCCTAACCAGGCAATGTTGGTGTAGTGAACTACTAGGTCATAAAAATAGTAATCTTTGGAGAATAACCTGTTTGTCAAACTGCAATTATTAATTTGATTTTTAATGATATTTTTTGCATATTAGGTACTGATAAACCAAAAACTCCAAAAAATGCAATATAAACATCAATTTCCAAATAAGTTCGCAAAGCAAATCCTGATAATTTATTTTGCCTGCTTACCCTTATTATCTTGTAACAATCAGCAACAAGTTAGCCAAGAAAATCAAACAGTACCACCTGCCGAACTTCAAACAACTCCTACTAGATCGCCTCTATCATTACAAACATCATTACCACAAGATCGAAAATATTTCCTCGACGAGCAAATTTGGGGTGAAGCTGGGGATCGAAAGAATTTAATCAAAGCAATTGACTACAGTTTAAGCTATCTACAAACACCACAAGCAAAAGTAGCTTATCAAAAATATATTGTTCCCGAAATCACACTTCAAAGAGTTGAAAAAAGCCTAAAAAGGTTTCGTGAATTGGTTGTTAATTCTCAAAATGCCCAAGAATTACAAGCTGCTGTTAACAAAGAATTTGTATTTTATAAATCTATTGGTTCGGATAATCAAGGTACTATTTTATTTACCGGTTACTACAAACCAATTTACCTGGGAAATCGTAAACCGACTTCGGTTTACCGCTATCCTGTTTATCGTTTACCGGAGGATTTTCAAACTTGGAGTAAACCCCATCCTACCCGTTTAGAATTGGAAGGTGCAGACGCTTTACAAGCAGAAGAAGGCAAACTCAAAGATTTAGAATTATTTTGGTTGAAATCCCGGATGGATGCTTTTCTTGCTCAAGTTCAAGGTTCTGCTGTGTTAAAATTTCCTGATGGTACTACTACTACAATTAATTATGCAGGAAATACCGACCACGAATATGTCAGTTTAGGGAAAGAATTAATTAAAGACGGGAAGTTGGAAGAAAAGGGAATTACTCTAGAAAAAGTAATTAATTACCTAGAAAACAATCCCCAAAGCCAAAATATTTACTTACCTAGAAACCCTCGTTTTATTTTCTTTAAAGATACCAAAAATGCTCCTGCAATCGGCAGTCTCAGCGTGCCAGTTACTCCAGAAAGATCGATCGCTACAGATAAATCCTTAATGCCTCCCGGTGCATTAGCCATAATTCGCGCCCCTTTTCCATTTATCAATGAAGGAAAAATTGAACAGCGTCTTGTAAGTCGTTATGTTCTCGATCAAGATACTGGAGGTGCTATCAAAACTCCAGGTAGGGTTGATTATTATATCGGTGTCGGCAAACAATCAGGCGATCGCGCTGGTGCTATTGTTAACAAAGGCGAGCTATATTATCTATTATTGAAAGAGTAAAATTCATCGCATTACTTTATTTACAATTCAAAGTAGATGCAGCAAAATATTTAAGATTCGGGTAAATATTAAATACAGAATGTTACTGCTTTCTATTTGGATCCCCACAAATATTTAATCCTAATATCTAGAATCAAGGGTTTGTATAAAGTTTAATTACTAATCTGATTTGAGGAAATGGCTGATATTGGTACAGCATGGCGGAAATAAACCACCCATTTCAAACTGCTGAAACTGGACTCAGTTAATACTTTTGATTTCCGCAAAGCGCTACTAGTAGTTTGTCCCTAGCCGTTTTGAGGGGTAAAGTTAGGGAGGGGGTAGAGGAGCCACTGCGTTGCGGAGGAACACGTACGCCCGCTCCGCAAGTGGCGTGGGGAAGAAGGGGTAGAGGGGGTAGAAAAAAATTTATTTATACCCATCAGAATTTATGGCACAGACTACTAGTACCGCTTGCGTTCGTCAAAAGTCAAAAGTATCAAGGTAATAAGTATTATTTTTCCTAGCTTTGAGGTTTTACGAATGGTTGGTTTATTTTAGCCGCGCTGTACTAGTCTAATTTTGTAATCTCTTCTACTTTTAAAACATCCTATAAACAGAGAATATAAGGTATCAAATTATAGATATAAAATATTTTTTTTTAAATGAATATATATGGTATTTGAACTTATATTTTTCTCATAAATATAAATTAAAATATTTCACCATGTGCTTTTTTTTGCAAGACTTATAATTATTAATTTGTTAAGCTCATAATTACAAAGATTAAAAATAAAAAACCAAAAATATTTCTTTTTAAGCATTTTAAAATTGCAACAGCATTGCTTATAAATATTCTCATTAAGCTAAACAAATTTTGTTGTAGATTTGTAATGTCAGAAAGTATATATTAGTACTGTGTAACAAATAATTAAATAATTGTTTGTAAATTGGAGAGCAATATTTTTTTTGAAAAAATATGAATATCATACAAATTACCCAAAATAAGTAAGTAGGCGCAAAAAAACATAACTTTGTTAAAAAAAGTAAATTAACCTCAAACCCTTATACCTATTGCCTTTTGTATGACAGCCTTTTGCCTTCCCTCAACTATAATTTTTCTTGCTCACCTACTTAAATCTTAATTTGCAAACAGTAAAACATATTTTCACTGTTGATAACTTATCAATCATTACTAGTGATAAGAGTTTGCGTAACTACCCATATACTGAAGCTTACAAACAAAATCAACCTCTTTTAAATGCTAAATGCAAGGCAGTTAAATGAAATTACCAAAGATTAGGTTTGACTTATCTAAAGTTATTCTATTAGCTTTATTAGTTGTTTTTCTGCCTCTGTTGGCATACTATTTTCTAACTATTATTACAGGAGTAAAAATACTATACTCCATCTTATACAGTTTAACTTGTACTGTAATACTATTTGAAGTATTATGTGCGGTATTGATTAAGCAACCCAGTCTACAAGAATTAAAAAATAAACAGGTAGATTTTTCTGTCAAACACAATGTACGGGAGTTATATCAAGCTCCAAAAAAGATATCTGTAATTATTGCGGCATATCTACCTAATGAGAAAGATATAATTGTAGAAACTCTTTATCATTTTCTGCTTAATCTTAAATATCCAAGTGAATATGAAATTATTCTTGCATACAATACTCCTAAGAGATTAGAAGTAGAAACTCAATTACAAATAATGTCTCAACATTTTTCTCATTTAAGAGTAATAAAAGTTGAGGGAAGTACTAGTAAAGCAGAAAACCTGAATGCAGCGATAAATGTGGCTTCGGGAGAAATGATTGCCTTATTTGATGCTGATCACCGTCCAACTTTTGAAGATACTTTTGATAGAGCATGGCACTGGATTGCTAATGGATATGATGTTGTTCAGGGTAGATGTACTATTCGAAATTACAAAGATACTATTATATCCAGTCTAGTAGCGGTGGAATTTGAAGTTATTTATGGTTTGTGTCATGAAGCGCGTTCAATATTAACTAATACAGCTATTTTTGGTGGAAGTAATGCCTATTGGCGTGCTGAGACTCTTAGGCTAGTCAAATTCAACAAAAATCAGCTAACAGAGGATATTGATGCAACTCTACGCTTACTGACTCGCGGTTATAAGTTAATTCACGATCGCACAATTATTGCGACAGAAGAGGCTCCCACCACATTTATGTCATGGTGGCGACAACGCAAACGCTGGAATCAGGGTTGGTTTGAATGTACCCTTAAGTATCAAAAGAAAATGAACAAGTGTAGATACTTAAGAAAACGGCAAAAAATATATTGGTTCTACACCTTAATCTACAGAGAAGTATTTTCGCTAATTAGTTTGCAATTATTGGCTTTAATCGCTTTACAATTTTTGATTGGCGAAGAATATACTTTGTCTAATTCAGCACAGCTTCTGCTTGATTTCAGTTTTTTCTACACTATTCTCACTAGCTGGATAACGACTTTTGGAGCAGTAGTAATAAAATCACAACCTTATGGATTTAAAGTTTTTCTGACTCATTTGATTGCAAGTATTCCTTACACACTGTGCAAAATGATTATCACTCTGGTAGCTTGGTACGACCATATTGCCAGAGAAACATCCTGGGTAGTCACCCCAAGAACTCACAAGCAAAAGCGCTTTAGGGAAACCACGCAAACAGTTTTACTTCAAAGTGACGGAAAATACACGTCATTAGTTGTAGCCGACCAAGAGAGTCAAGGTGAATTTAGAATTTAGAATGAAGAATTTAGAATTATTACCCCATCGATGAATCGAGGGGCCCCCTCAACAATGACAGAATTCTTTGTTTTTCTCCGTTGTATCCAGTTTATTTTCCGGTCAATCATGAGAAAATCTTACAATCAATGATAAAAAAGCGATTTTCTCCCCCTCTGTAGGCTTACCCAGTGAGTAGTGAATGGTGAATTTTCCATCCCTAGCGATCGCAATTCCATCAGCATAACCAAAAGGTTTACCATCAATAATTTTCCCGTCGGGGACTAAAACCGTTACCTGGCGATTTGGACTTATAGAAATTAATCCCTGTCGCCAAGATGCCAC
>JBCCSG010000148.1:0-15769 GCA_039200565.1 Cyanobacteria bacterium P01_D01_bin.50
AAAATGTTGAGTGGGTGGTCGCACTGCGACCACCCACTCAACACATATAGAATGATTATCATTATCAACTATTTTTTCTGCAACTTTAATTCCAAAACCCTTGACTGGGTAAGCTTTTGGGGTGCTTGTCACCCCGTGAAGCATTTTGCTTAGAATAGCAACTAATAAATACATAGATTATCAGTACAAATAAAAGCGCGATACACCAAAGGTGTCGGCTTGCCTATCGCGCTTCCACTTCTCTATAATTCGCAATATTACAATTACTTGACAATCTTGCTGGATAAATATCTCATTTTATGCTCTCATCTCGCTACTACAGCATAACCTCAGAATTATGATTGTTCTCTAGTTCGTGATTATCGAACTTTAGTTATGCTTTGGTTTTATCTGATGGCATAACTTTTAATCTCACGAGCCAGTTTTGTTAAGTTTGGTTACAAATTTAGAAAATTTCTTCTGATAAACCATTGTAATTTCTGATGATAAATTTTTAAATGCTGGTGTTCATCTATGATAATTATGCTGTAAACTTACTCAACTGGCATAACCTTCACTGCAAGCTATTGAACTTTTCTATGGTAATTGTGGAAATGTGACGTTAATTTCTATGGCTGAAAAATTGCGAAAATTTATTTTAGGTGCTTCGATTATTTGGATCGGATTGCGATCGACAACAAAAAAACTTTTTTCTGGTTCCCTACTCCCTATTCCTTAATCCCAGTTCCCGATTCCCTACTCCCCTTTTTCAAGTGCTTTATCTTCCCTGGCTTTAGATAATATTTGCTCACTTGCAATCACTTCAGAAACTAAATTTTCAACTATCTTAAGCGCATTTTCTACAGCTTCTAATCGCTGTCTATTCTCCCAACTTTGATAAGCTCGCTCTACTGTTTGCCAATCATTATCGACACTTCCTATGTGCAAATGATTCGTATATTCGGGGTTCTTACCGGGCTTAATAGGTAAAGCATTTTTCTTGGGATTACGCTTAAAAATCGGCTTATCAGCCTGCCATTTAGCATAAGTGTAAGTTTCTACAGCACCTGACGGATAAGCCCTTGTTACGTGATATTTATGAATCCAAGCCCCTTCCGGTGCTAAATCTTCCTTTAATAGCTTTTCCCGTAGCTCCCAAAGCTGTTTAATTTCAGCAATTAAGTTATCAATATTGATATCGGACATGACGATTAGTTATGTCTTGGTAGATAATTCCTTGACATAACTTATATTCTCATTAACTAGAACAATCTCACAACTTCTTTAACCGAACTTCTACCGCGATCGTAGGACTAATTTAAGATTGCACAAAGGTATTTAATATCGTTTATAAGGCATATCTTTCTATATAAAATCGCTATTATCGCGCTTTAACAGCGCGATGGTTTGTTTAAGGTTTTATTTTATTTCTACACAATCAGTATCGGTAACTATAAAATCACTGTTATAAGATTGTGGGGTAAGCATATCAATCAAATTATCTCCTCTTAGCAACTCTCCTCTACCGTGTCCTAATATTTGAGCCAAATACAAGGTATTATCACTATCGTTATTGTTAAAAACTTGGTTGCAAGCTTGGGCATAAATTGACCTTAAACCCTTGTAAGTAAACATTTCATGCTCAATCTTTAAATTAGCTTTTAATCCCTTCATTGCCTGCGATATATCCCCACTGTAGCGACGATTAACAGCCTTAGAATCATTTACTACTTTATTGTTATCTTTAAGCCATTGATGCGCTTTGCAAACTAATTCTGCATCAACTAAAACTGGTATTTCGTAACTAGGATTTTTCTCAAAATACTCCTCAGCATCACCTTTAACTTTTAGTTGACCTGTAAAGCTAACATGATTTTTATCAATATACTCGAACTTAGTACTCTGTTGGTGAATTTCCGCTAATCTTCTACCAGTAGCGATTGCTAAAGCAATAGAAACGTGTTTCCACTTCCGAGAACTTAGGTTATCAATATCATTAAGTACTCTCATTGCAAAGTTATACAGCAATTTAAAAATGATAGTTTCTTTAGCTTTTTTACGCTTTGCTAATTGTCTTTCTTGTAAACCTTTTTTCTGTTGAGTTAAATCATTTATTTGAATTTTTATTTGCCTTAAAAGCATCTCTAAACATGACTTTAATTGCTTATAGTAAATAGTATCTTTTTCACTCTCAACTAAGCCTGTAAGCAGATTGCAAATGTGGGTACGATATCTAAGCTTTGTAGTAAAGGCTAAACCTCCATCATCTTGATCTCCCTCTCTAGTATCTAAAAACCTCATTACCCGATAAGCCAAACCTGCAATATCATTATTAATTGCTTCATCCCAACTACCATCATTATTTTGCCGAGATTGAACTAAATTTCTAAATTCTTGATAAAAGCTTTTTGTCCATTGCCCTAAGTCTTCATTGACATTCTCGGAAAAGTCTTTTGAAGTAATGTTAATCGCTTCAATAGAATCTAAGGGAATATCGGGAATCAACCTATAAACGACTCTTTCAGGCTTAGTAACTTCTATCAACTGCTTAATCAACTGAGACTTTTTAAGCTTTCCGTAGCCAGGAATAACCCCACTGGCTAACTGTTTTAAGCCTGATGCAGTCATGTATTGCAAATCTTGCTCGGATAATTTAGATATCCTTTCCCGCTTCTCAACAATTTCACTTGGTTTAAGCATCATTTACACCTGTAGTTAATACCTGTATATACCTAATATATACTATTTTGCCCTTACTTTACACCTGTAGTTATTATTTAATATCATCCTGCTATATAGATTAGTCTTACTTATCTATGTATATAACCTCTTGTCATATGATTGCTATATAGACTAATCTATGTACAAGAAGTTAAAGAAACAGATAAATGAGTAAGCAGTGGGAAGAAGAAGGACAGCAATTAGCTGAGAAGTTAAAAACTTTAGAAACTGAGGAAGAAGTAAAATTAGTTTGTGAAAATGTGATGAGAAAAATAGCAGAAGCTTGTGAAGGTAAAGCCAAGACTTGCCAAAAAGACGCTTCTGCTAATGTCAGAAAAATAGTACGAGAAAGCTTCCCCGTTATTAAAAAAGAGAACTATTTTGAACACAAAGAAAAGGATTCTCATTTAAGATTTTTTACTAATTCAGGAAAAGGTAAGGTAGAAAGATACGAGCATTTAGCTATAAAGTACTTATCTTCTTCTAAAAATTATTGCGACAAAACAGGAGACAAAAACCGCGAACAATGGAATAAAGAGCAAGCAGAAAAACAAATAGATATTCAAACAAAAATAAATTTAAACGATATGACTTTAGAACAATTAGATTTAGATACTGAGACTAAAGAAATTGCACAAAATGCAATGAATCAATTAAATATTTCTTTATCAGAGTTATTAAAGCGGTCAATAACTTTTTACTCAAAAACTGTTGTCGGTAAAGCCAAAAGAAACGAGGAAGATTTATCTCATATCCCTACAGAAAAATTATTAGAAGATAAAGAGTATAGTACTCATCCAAATAGAGCGGATGAGCTTACAAAGAGGGCGATTGTAGCTATTAGAAAGAATAATAACGAAATCGCTACAGAAAATAATAATAGATGGTGCATTACTCAAAGCGCGATTGCAACATTAACGGGTTCTAAACCTGCAACAATTGGTAAGACTTTAAAACAGTTTGAAGGGCTAATTGATGACCATAATCAAAAATACAAATTAAACGGTTACTCTAACCGCAAGGGTAAAGACAGGGACATTTTGCAAGAAATTGATTTAGTTAAGCTTGTACCGGATGGCATTGATTTAAATCTTGGGTAGTTACCAAAAAGGGAGGTAAAAACTACCTCCCTTATCAGTCAATTAATCGCTGTCTCGGATTCAGTTTTTAACGGTAAATGACTTACCGCAATTCGGGTTAATACACTGGTACCTTATAGCACTAGGCTTTCTCTGTTTAACCTTAGATGTGGGAGTTTGGCAGTGAGGGCATATAGCCGAATCCCGTGGGGATTTCCCATTTTTGGATGCCTTGCTGTGTAATGGTTCTAGCTTCTCTGTGGGAGACGCGGGAACTGTGGGGGGAAGATTCCCACTAGATATTCCCAACAGGGTACTTTCGTCAAATTTGTAACTACCAAAGCTTGGTAGGCTAATAAAATATGGCTTTTTACCGGGTTCTACTACAAAGCCAAAGCGGTAAGCTTCTGCATCGGTATTATCTAACCCTAACTCGTTATTTTTAGCTTCACAGTAAGCTGTAAGCTTGTCTGCAATTGCTTTTAGCTTGTTTTGTTGATGCGTAGTGAACTGGTTACTATTTTCTATAGCATCGTAGCAGTTAGCCCCAATATGGAGGTTAACCGCGCTATTCCAGTCAGAACGGGACATTCCCGGATACTCGCTAACATTAGCGTTTTGACCGATAAACACCACACCTAAATTCTGATGACTGGCTTGCTTGATAATAAAGTTGACGTTATCGCCTATAACTATTTTCTTACCTTTGGTATGACTCATTGTTGAATCAATTTCATCAAAGATATGCAGTTCAAAATTATCCTTTGAATCATCACCATTTGACCGGGAATCAATCTTTTGAGCTAGTTGTGCAATACCTTTCTCACTGTCCTTATGAGAAATACCAGTAACGGGAATACCCCAATGGTTTTTAGTAGAATTGTGCTGTGGGTTGAATAACTTAACCGTTCCCGGTCGGTTCCGTAGGATAGCTACTACTAGGTTTTCAGCAGTGGGAGATTTACCCGACTCGCTACCACCAGTAATTCTTATTCGTGACCACTTACTAACAATTTTCTCAAACTCGTTTGCTGGTTTCCATAACCTACAATCTTCCTCAGATGTTGCTTTTTTCTTATGTCTTGTTTGGATGTAGAGCGTAACATTACCACCGCGATTGTTATACTCAAATTTTGGTGAATTTAAACCACCAGATAGTTCTTTTATTTTGTCGGTAGTACCATCGTTTAAAGTATCGCAGTCAATAAAATATCTACCGTTTCTACTAATAGAAAAACACAGCTTATAGCCAGTATCATCAGTTGACCACTGTAGAGCATCAAGACAATAATTTAGTTTGTAATAATAGTCAATTAAACTATTACCTACTCTGGCTTGTTCTGTGGTACCGGGAAAGCGGTTAGGCTTTTTAGATTCTAATAGCTGGCTTTCTAAATTAAGAATGTGTTTATTCAATTCTTCCATCTTAGAAACGGCATATTTAGCAGTATCTAAAGTATCGGTATATTCAGTTTGATAACGTTGAATCATTTCTTGATTGCTGGCTACCCATTCAGAAGCGATTGCTTTTTTATTCCCCTCATGAAATTGATTTAACTGAAGTATTTCTTGTTTGGCTTTTGTTGCTAAGTCGCTAATATAGCGCTCGTAGTCCATCAGGGAAACCGAGTCATCAACTATTAGGGATAAGTAATTGATAACGATTGCTTGGGCTTTAACTCGTAAATCAACTGACCTATCAATGATTTTTTCTTGCAGTTCCAAGCCAATATCTAGCAAGCTGTCAAAATCATCAATTGATTCGTACTCGTTTATTTTGTGTAGGTAGTAATTCCGGAACTTATCGACTTCTACCGCTAAATTATCAATTTCTTCAGATATTGCGGGATATTTTCTACTAAGAGCATCAATTAAACATTCAACTTTCTTTACTTGATGCTTATAGCAATCCCTAACTATTCTATGTTTTTCAGATGCGGTAAACTCCCCAATTGATTCTAACTTCTGATTTAATTCTCTCACTATTTGCTGTTGCTTAATAATTTCTAACTGTTTATTGCTAGCTGCTTTGTTTATGCTTTCTAGCTGTGTTGTTAGCTCGCTAGTAGCAGTAGTCAATTTTTCTATTCTGGCTTGTTTGCTTTTAATGTCTTGCTCAAACTGGTTAATATAATTGTCCTTTTCATCGAGCAATTTATTATTATTTGACTCAATTTTATCAATCTCTCGTAAATACTTAGTACCGCAATATTCAGCAATAAAGCCAGCACCAACAAAACAAGCTATCCCCAATTTTAAATTCTGTTTTATTTCTTCGGAGGGGAGAATTAAAGCCAGAATAGATAATATTAAACTACCGCTTAAACTGACTAGGAATAAGCGGTTTTTGAGACTATTTAGAGTAATCATGGTAAACTTTTACTGCTTAATAAAAATTGTTGATTGTGGGGGGGAATAATAGCCCCCATTTTACTTTTATGCTGCTATCCCTTGAATAGATTCTTGTAAATATTTCTGGGATATCTGATTAGTTTGAGCAATTATTCGCTGTATTTCTGCTTCTCTCTTATCCTCTTGCGCTTCTAACTTCTGACGTAATTGTTCTGTCTCGTTAATAGCAGCAACAGTTTTAATTTGCTCTTGTTTTAACGTTTCTTCTGCTTGGTTACGCTTTTCTAATTTCTGCTCTAATTCAATATTTGCTACATCAAAATCAACAATATTTTGCTGTACTTGAACTTCCTGAATTACTCCTTTGATGATTGATGATTGGGCTTTATGGGATGACTGCTTAACTTTACCGACATCAGCAATGTACTTGTAGCCAGCTTGGTAAAGCTGCATAGCACGGCTGGCACTGGCGTACTGGGATAACCCTTGATTTAGCTGTTCGTGAGAGCATTCGGGCAAGCCAGAGGGATTAAGTAGGTCAGTAGGGATAAGGGTACTTAAATTTAATTCTGGGAGGGATAAACCTCCATAGGGGTCACTATTGGTTGTTGTTTGGGAAAGTTTACCGCTGTAGCCTTTCTCCCCTACTAGCGCGTTACGGGCTTGGATGCCATCAGTAACAGCTTGTCTGGCGTTAGATACTGCTGTGGTAGCAGCGTTCGCGGTGGAACTGACAGCGGTAGCAGCAGTATTGATTGCGGTTTGACCTGCTGAATTAATTGTTGATTTAGCCGCGTCTTTTAATGCGGTTCCCGCGCTTTCTGCCATTTTTTTAGCGCGACTACCAGCGGAAGCTGCTTTCTCTTGTTTGACTCGTTTTGACCCGGTTAAGCTTCCAGGCTCGTTTCTTCTAGGCATTTTAGTTAAGTTCCTATTTATAAACACAGAGATTTAGCGCGGGAATAGGCGCTCCCGTGCAATCAAATGATGTGTGTCAGTGTGTGTCATAACGAATATAATGACACATAAATAATAATATGTGTTAAACCATTAATGATTCACAGGAAGTATCATGAGGTGATGAGATGAACACAGATAACACAATGAGTGGAAGAGTCAATGTAGTTTTATCGGACGAGGTACACGAATTAGTAAAATCTTTGGCAGGAAAAGAAAGACGTTCTTTAAGCCAGATGTCAGCAATTTTGATTGAGGAGTCGTTAAAATCCAGGGACTTATTACCAGAAAAACCAGAGGAAGATAATAAGGGTGTAGCGTGACATCTTCAAGTCAAAATTTTTACTATACAAACGCACAAGCCCAATCTTGCGTAAGGCTTGCACAAAATATTACTTGCTTTTATCAGTTACCAATACACATGGTCAGATTAGACGAACGTACAGAAAATATTTTTGTTTTATTTGGTGAGGATATAGGGATAAGCGTACTCAAAGATGGAATCTGGAGGTTTGAGTCATGAGCAGTAAATTTGAACACATGAGCATTAAGGAATTAAAAGCTTATCTAAGAGAAAACCAAGGAGATACTGAGGCTTTTCATGTATTAATGGACAAGCTAAACGCTAACCCTAATCAGCAGTTGTACAGACCTGACGAAATCGACAAGTTAGGAGAATTAATAAACGGTAAGGGGGAAAAATGAGACACCAGAATTGGCTCAACCTACTGACAGCAAAAACTCTTAAGCTCGTGTGCGATATGTACGCGACGCTAAGCATGTCTATTGCGATCACAGCGGTTCCCAGAATTCTTGCTGGCTTTTCATTTGGGAAAATTAACTTAAATACCCAATTCTTACTTCTGTAAAAATAACAGAACCGACAACAGGCTTGAGCTTGCGGTCGGTTTTTACTTGAAACGCGATTTCCTATTAGCTTACTTTTTGCGTAGTTGTTTTGCTACGATGCCTAACTCACAGCAATTGTTTCTTATGTATGTTTTTATAACTATGGGGAAGAGATCCGATCCAGTACCTGTTTTCGCTTGCAATTCTGGATCGACGGATCGACAATTACGGATCAATACTATTTTTACTTAATGCTAGATTATCAAAAAGCCGATTTTGAGCCAATTACAGCTTATTTCTCTAGTCTTCCTCCAGTTGAAGAAAGGAATAAGATACCTAATACAGAATTTCTCTTAATCCTACTTTATTGGTATTGGTTGGGGAGAGCAATTGAAGCGTTTTTTAATAATAAGCCTAATCCTCTTTGTACTGCCAATTTATCACCAGAATTAATCAAATTAATTGATAATTCTGTATCTCGTTATCTCGCGCTTTCTATCTTATTTTTTAAAACAGAAAGGCTATTAAGAAATGAAGCCGAAAACCAAGGTATTCCTTATCTTAGGGGATTAACACGCTCTGATTTTTTAAAAATATGGGCTAGGGAAGAATGTTTTTGGCAAGTAGGAATATTACAACAAAATCACTGGGAAAGCCACGGAAAAAGACAAAATGAGGAGAGAAAACGCGAGATAATTAAATATTTTGGTGAGGAGGTATCCGAAGAAAAATTAGAAATTTTAAAGCAGAGGTGGATTAAAGAAGATTCCAAATTATATCAGGATGAAAATCCTACAATTACTATGCCTTTTACCGAATTTTGTTTGTCTATTTTTAGACAGAACAAACGAATACCAGAGGTAAAAGACTTTATCAAGACTTGGTACCGAGGAGTGGATTTTAAAAAGTTCACTATAGTAAATGGCAATATCCGCGTAAATAAAACGAGAGGGAAAGATAAACAAAAGAGAAAGATTTCTTAACCTATCCTTAACAACTTATCACAGTTTTCTCAAATTGCTTTTTATGTGCAAAGCTAATAGAAGGTCGATTAAGTATAAAAACTTTTCCATCAGGCACATTACTTGAAGGAAGAAACATTATATTCACAGCGATCTAAATAAAAAAGGTTGGACGAACAAACCAAGAAGTAAAGCAAAAAACTTTGCTGATTTAGCTTAAAGAGATGATTACACTCATCTCGCTCCCAGAATGCTCATCCAAGCATTCCATATGTATACAGTTCTAGATTACTTAAAAAATCAGTCAAAGACAACTTTTCTTTCTTGGTTTGTTCCGAAATATTATTGAGGAGCCACCAATGTCTAGTTTACCAGAAAAGCCAGATGATTCCAATCATTCGCAGGCTTATCGTCAAATAATTAATTCTGTTGCCAAGAGACTAAATTTAGCCAAACTTAAAAGGCTTGTCAGGAAAAAAAAATTAACCGAAAGCTTAGAACTACTTGAAAATCTTGGCTACAGCGGTGATACTGCAATTCACAAAATTCAATATTTGCAGTTGGAGGGCACATGCTAAAACCCTTCAGCAACGGTTCCGTTAAACTTTCTCCCCCATGCCCTTACTGCGAGTACCATACCGGACTTATTATTATTCGGTTTGAGAATGATAAAGGCTTTGTTCGCTGCGGTCGTTGTGATGCGGCTCTCTACTCGCTTTGCGGGGAGGTTGCGAAATGAGCTTCAATCAAAAGCTAGCTACTACTTCTAAGGCTAATCCTTGCCCTATCTGCGGTGACACGACAGGAAAGTGCAGACACGCGACAGAAGATGAAGCTTGGTTTTGTGCTGGTCATTCTTCCGTCAGGAAATTTGATGTTGTCGGTGAATTTAAGTGCGTAAGTCATTCCAAAGATGAATTCTGGGCAATATTCAAAATAGATAATTCACGCGAATGGTCTGAGGAACAGCGAGCCGATTACAAAGCCAAACAAGCCAGAAGACAACAACAAAATAAACAGCGAGCCGAAAAATTACAGGTTGCTGAACAACAACGGGCTTTACCAGTCGAGGAACGTCATAAACTTTATTCCGAAATTCTAAATCAACTAAAAATAGAACCCGCAACTACTGACGACCTCAAACGGCGCGGGTTTACCGATAAAGAAATTGAGAATTGCGGGTTTAAGTCCGTTAACAAATACCAGAAATTAGCCAGTAAATGTGATAAGCGATTACCAGGAATAGGGAATGATGGTAAGTCTTTAGTTGTCCGAGAGGATGGTTATCTATGCCCTCTGAAAGACTTTGACGGACATATTACCGGCTTGCAGTACCGAATTCATAAACCACAGGACGGGAACCGTTATAGATGGCTTTCCACTCCCCAAAATGCAACGCTGAAGGTACAGCCGGAACATGAGAACCCGTTAGCTGTATTTCATCCTCCCGGTGACAAACCATTCGGCATAGCGATATGTGAGGGAACCGGAGCAAAGCCATATTTTGTAAGCCAGCGGTTAAATCTTGTGACAATTGGCGCGGCTGGAGGTCAGCACCTTTCCTCACCGAAGTTATTAGAAAAGTACATCAAGCAGGCTTTTGATAAATACGGTCATCTTCCGATTATCGTTATTCCGGACGCGGGCTTTGCTTTAAATCAGCAAGTACGTAAGAAATTACTTGGTACTTTTGAATGGTTACAAAACAACTTCCAAGATTCAGAAATTAAAGCGCTAGATTGGAATCAAATACATAAATCTCGTGGCGATATTGACGAGCTACAAACAGAAGATTTATTACAGGTTCGTTGGTTACGATTTGACTATTTTCTCAAGAAATATAACGAAGTATTTACATCCAAGCAGTACCATAATTGGGCAACCAATAGAGTTAAACTAACCGCTGATATTAAACAGTATGAGAAGTGGTTAAACATTCCATCTGGAATACAAAACGACTGCGATATTTTATTAATTCGCAAGTCTTTAGGCGGTGGTAAAACACAAGCTTTAATTGAATTTTTAAAGCAATTTAATGCTGTTTCTTTACTAGTAGGATATCGTAATTCATTGCTAAATAATACGATAGCTAGAGCGAATAATATGGGATTAAATGCCCTACACATCAAAGATACTGTAGAAGTTGTTCAAGGGAATTATGTCAACTTTGCACAGGATGAAACTATAAAGTTGTGGGGTGGATGTGCCGATAGTTTCTTGAAATTTAATGCCGTAGTTGACCGCAATCCCAATTACAATTTAACACATGATGAAATATGTTCTGTATTAGGTCATTTGAAAGGTGGAGGTACTTTAAAGGGTAGGCAACAGCAAGCCATAGAATGGGTGACTAATACTATTAATAATTCCCAATTTTCTATCATGATGGATGCTAATCTTTCTGATAAGGATGTTGATTTTATTAAGCAATTATTTCCACACAAACGGATTAAGGTACTAGACAGCGAATATCCCCCAGACCCCAGGACTTTTTACTTTTTAGAAACTGCCAGTAGCGAGAAAGAATTTACGTCTGTCTCTAAATTTTTACCGAGTCAATTAATAGGTAAAGCCAAGACAGCAAACAAAGTACTTTGGATTAGTGACAGCCAAAGAAGTTGTGAGGTAGCTGATGAAATTCTTACGAAAGCAGGTCACAAACACTATAGGTTAGACGGTAAAACGTCCCATGACGAACTTTCTAAGCAATTACAAGATGCTCCCAAACAATTTATTACTACTCACCAACTCGACTCTTTAAGCCTTAGTCCTAGTGGGGAGAGCGGGCTATCAATCGATTTGTTTAACTATTTTGATGCGGTTTGTTTTGACATTAGGGGAACCGTTGGGGTTAATACCCTTACTCAGTTGTCGGCACGGCTACGAGATACAAACGTACCAATTTACGTAGCTTGTCCCGAATTTGTAAACATGACTTCTAACCCTTGTCCTTATGCCATCAAAAAAATAGAGAAAGTTATTAAAGAACGACTTGATATTTTACTAGCCAAAGCAATGCAAACAGATGGCGAGTTAGTTGATAGCGATTATGTTCGGGATATGTTTGATGAAATCGGCAACAAAGCAGCAACAGACCCGTGGTTTATCGAATCTTTGAAGGATGCCAAAAATTTAAAGTACGAACATTCTAACCTTAAGCTTTGTTTGAAAACTGCTTTAACTCAAGCTGGACACCGGGTAATTGACCTTGTAGATTCAGCCAGCGAGAAGCACTACGAGGAAGTCAAAGAAACCAAAGAGGAGGTGATGAAGCGTGAAGCTGAAAAAATTTATAATTCGGAGGATATTGATTTTGAGAAAGCCCAAGAGCTAAGTAAGCAGGACGTAAACTACGACGTTAAATGTAAAATCCGCAAAGCACGGTTAAGGCATAAGTTACCGGGAATTGAGGATACGCAATCTTGGAATACTGATTTTATTAAAACTGTTCTTCTGGATGAACAGCAATTTACAGATAAGCGATGGCGACTTAAGCAGCTACAGGATGATGAATTAGGCAAAGCGGTTTTTAAGTCCGAGAAAAAATTCAATTTTGAAAATGGTTTCCAGTTTAAAGATGTTTGGAAATTCACCAGTACCAAGATGGAAGCACTTAAGTTACTCGGAGTTGGGGAAATAATTACGGCTGGCATTTTTTCATCTCAAGATGCTTGGGTACGAAAAATCATTGATAAATATTATGAGCAGCCCGAATGGTTCGATTTAATTGGAATTCCTAGAGCCAAACGGACGCTTAACTCAGATGGTAGCCCCAACAGCTTACGCTACGTCAAAAACATGGTTGATAAGTTCTTAGACTTCTTTGGGCTTGAAGCAAAACTTTGTAAGAAAAGTAAAGCTAATCGTCTTTACAGCGTAAATACTCCTTCGGAAGTCAAAGATTACCTTTCAGATATTGACAATTGTTTGAACCGTAAAGCCGAGGAGACTATTAAAGCATCTCAAGAAATTTCGCTCAAAGCAATTGCTGATAAAGCAGCCGAGGCAAAATCGAAGGATGAAGAATGGGAGCAGCAACACCAAGCCGAACTTAAAAAACGAATGCTTTCTCAACAGCTAAATCATAGTCAATCCGAGATGGTGGCATTCTCGCATTCTTATATATATAAACCAAAGGAACAAATGCCACCCACTGAGATAAGTACTATACAACCTACTCAGTATTTAGATGCCGAATGGTACAAGCCAGATAGTATTGCTGATGTCGCTTCTATGCTGGAATACTGCGACACTCCACAGATGTTAGCGGAACTGAGGGGAACTAAAATCCCGGTTTCTGTGCTGAAAGTAGCAGCGCGACAGTTACCGGAAGTGAAGCGCAATCAAATTAGGCAGTGGGTGCTACAAAGTACAGGCAACAATCTAAATTAGATAAAAATGAACAATTTCAAACGAAACATTGAATTTCTGCGCGAAACAATAGAACTTGTCAAATCTCCAGAAGAAATGTTTCAGGTTCGATTAGCGATACACAAACTATATTTAGAAGTATCCGAAATTTTGACAAAATATAATCAGTTGTCAAAAGATAAAGAAGCGTGAAAAAAACTGACAAGCAAAAGCTAGAAGAAGAGGCGATCCGGATGTTAGCATCCGGATTGAATCAGTCTGAAACAGCGAAAAAGCTAGGTATTAGCAGGCAAAACATCAGCAACTGGATGAAATCGCCTGATTTCAAGATTAGAATTGAAAAATTAAAGGAAGACAAGAGAAAATATCAACAAAAACAAACTTTGACAACTGTCAAAAGAACTCCTCACTGCTCACTTCCTGAACCCGAATCCGAATCACAAGTACAACCGCAACAAAAAGTACTTTCTAGGGAATACTATTTTCAAAAAGAATTATCGCTTTTAAATGAGGTTGAAGAATTGATGATGCCTCACGTCCGGGAGGGGTCGGTTCGAGCCGCAGCGCTACTGCTCAAACTTTCCGAAAGGAGAAGTAAGCTTTTAGCGCTTGATACACCGCAAATAACCGAAATTGAAGCAGCAACGCGGTTAGCAGAGGCAGGCTTTATTCCCTTGCAAACACAGAAATTGATAGTATCTAATTTTGATCGCTGCATACAGGGTATTAAAGAGGCATTTTCTTCACCTAATCAGGATGTAACGCTAGAGTCGCCTAAAACCCCCTAACAAATTAACAAATAGACTAATCTATATGAAATTGCTAACAAGCTGCTTAAAACGCAAAATAAAGGCGATTTAGTCATGATTTAAAAGTTAGGTTATTCGGAATCCTATAATTGTAGGTTATGCCATCAATCGAAACCAAAACATAGCTAAAGTTCGATAATAGCGAAGTAAAGAACAATTGCAATTTTGAGGTTATGCTGTAGCAATAATTTTTCAGTATGAATTTAGATACATATCCAGCGAGCTTGTCAAGTAATTGTAATATTGCGAACCATAGAGAAGCAGAAGCGCGATCGCAGTCAATTCTGCATTTAGAATCAATATTTTTATTAGTCTTTAAAAAGAATGTTAACCCCTTAAAATATGTTTTAAAAATCCCAACTACAATTACTAGCGCTGATTGTGTCTCTATTACGAAATTTTTAAACAGCAATCACCGTTTTGATTTATATATAATCCTTGATTACAAGCAGGACAATTACCGCCAACATTTGAGAGTACAAAATTGTGGTTACAGTCAGGACATTTTACATTAAATAGATTTAACCCTTGAGAAAATCCTGATATGAATCCTATCAAAACTATAACAGCGATACCAATAATATATCCGATACCAAAGCTTCCGCCACCTTGTATTTGAAACATTTGAAGTGCAGCCCATACGGAAGGAAATGAGATCAATAATCCTAAGACTGCTCCTGCAAATCCATATTCATATGCTTGTGACTTCTCAATTTTTTGTTGTTCAGATGCTTGTGGTGTTAGAGAGGATTTTAAAGAGTTCTCAGGAGGTTCATTCGGTATTTTTGTGATAATTTCAAATTCAGTGTTCCACAATGGAAAATCTTCTCCTCTTTTACGAGCAAAGACTTTTACTCTATCTATATTAGTTATTTTTAAATTAGAAATAAAATTTCGGATAGATGCTATTACCTCTTTCTGCTGTGGAGGTTCTTGAGACTCTAGTAAGATTTGCAAAAAATCATCTTTAATCCCTACTTTTGCAATAATACCTTTGGGTCGTAAAAGATGATTTATGAGAGTATGAATGGCTTGTAAATCACCTTGTTTTGCGGAATTTATAAGAGCTTGTTTTGATTGAGTCATGCCGACTATTCTTATTAAAGTAGTTAAAATACAAAAAATATTCTTGTTTAGCCCTAGGGCGCTATTATAAATATTCCCTGAACTTTGACAAAATCTAACAGGAAAAATACTGAAGTTTAACCCAATAAATAGAAATGATGCTAATTACAAGGCTACCGCATAGATGGGGAGTAGGGGCATGGGTACACAAGAGGGTAATGCATAGATGGGGAGTAGGGGCATGGGTACACAAGAGGGTAATGCATAGATAGTGAGTAGGGCATGGGTGTACAAGAGGGTAATACAAGGATGGGGAGTAGGAACATGGGTATACAAGAGGGTAATGCAAGGATAGGGAGTAGGGGCATGGGTGTACAAGAGGGTAATACAAGGATGGGGAGTAGGGAGCATGGGTACACAAGAGGGTAATGCATAGATAGGAAGTAGAAGTATGGGTATACAAGAGGGTAACGCATAGATAACTGCATCCATGCACAAGAGGGTGTATTACATGTACTAAACACCTGGACTCTCTAGAGAGTCCAGTAGAATTTACCGAACCAGAAGCTTCATAGAATTTGGTTTTTCAGCCACTTGCAATTTTTCATGAAACCTTCTGGGCTAT
>JBCCSG010000149.1:0-15732 GCA_039200565.1 Cyanobacteria bacterium P01_D01_bin.50
CATCTTATTAATTACCTTGTTAGCAAACTAATACTAATTCCTGCAATATAACTAAAGGCAGATAATATACTTAGGCAAAAAGTATTTAAAAGCATCAGTATAAAACTATTGATAGTTGAATTCCTATCAATTAATATTGTTATGATTCTGTTTTGACTTATGTGTGGTTATATAGGAAGTTTAATCTTAAAATTTTCTTCTGTATAATTACTAGTTTTGGCGATATCGAGGTGTTTTATATGTTAACCACAAAAAGTAATTAGAAAAGATTTTATCAGTTTTTATACACAATATATATGATCTAAAAGCTACGTATTTATTATCTGAGTTACGTAATCATAAAGATATATTTTTTGGTTATTTTTAGATATTTTTGGACATCAAAGCAAAGGCAGTCGAAAGTGGGCAGTCGGCAGTAGGAAGATAGTATTAAAGAATTAGATTATCGATGATGAAGAGAATTTGTTCATGTGAACTGACTTCTAAGTAGAGGGAAACAATAGAAATAAAAACCTCTTCCCCACTGCCGACTGCCTACTGCCTACTGCCTCATTTATTATTTTCTCAAATAAAAAGATGGCTTTTACGATTTGTCGAATTCAAAAGATAAAATCTTGGGGAGCTTTAGCTCGCAGTGAAGCTCACACCACAAGACAAGTATATACACCTAATGCTAATCTCCAGATAAAAAACCTAGAAGTAGTCGGAGATTGTGAAAATCTTGATTTAGTGTCAAAGGTAAAAAATAAAATTGGTTCCCAGAAGTATCGTTCTGATGCTGTTCTAACAGTAGAGATGTTGTTGAGTGCTAGCGCCAAATACTTCCGTCCCAGTGCAGTACATGAAGGTGGAAGCTATGACAAAGAGCGTTTGGATGGTTTTGTGGACGCAGTTGTTAAATGGCTAAATGATTCTTGGGGCGATACGCGAAGCGTCGCCCCTTCAGGGGCTATCGCATAGTAAAAGCGGAATTACATCTTGATGAAATGACACCTCACATTCATGCCTATCTCGTGCCGTTAGATGAACGAGGAAAGCTCAACTGTAAAGCTTTATTCGGTACTAGAGCGAAAATGCACCAGCTACAAGATAGTTTTGCTAATGCTGTCGAACATTTAGGAATAGTGCGTGGTGTAAAAGGAAGTGTTGCGACTTACGCCAAAGTCAAGAAATACTATAGTGCAGTAAATCAAGATTCTCAATTAATAGATTTGGAACCAAGTCTACCTCAACCACAAGCACAAGAAGACAGCGAAGCATACAGACAAAGAATAATTGAAGTATTAAGTCCGCAATTTGAAATAATTAATCATCAACTAAGGGAGCGCTCGCGAATTCTCGAACAACTCGCACAATGGAAACAAACCGCATCTGTAAGCGAAAAACTAAGACAGCAGTTGGATTTAGAATTACAGCTATTTAATACAAACAAGTACAGACAAAACATACCGTTATCTGAAGTTGCTTACGAACTAGGACTTTTGCAATATAAGCATTCAGATAATCCATTGTCTTTGGTCATGGACGCGAACAGGTGTAACCTTGATGATGCAATAATTTGGTTGCGCGACAGATTTAGCGAAACAGGTATGCTTAATACTGTTTCCAATCATGCCCTAAGTATTGCACAAAGAACACCTTTCTCTACATTCGTACCACCCGAAGTATCTTCCAAGAACTTTAATGAGGTCGAATATTTCCTTAATCGCGAGCATTCTATTCCCCAAAAACTCTTGAAAACATTACAGCAACGAGGACTATTGTATGCAGATACAGATGGTAATGCAGTATTTATAGCTCGGAATTTAGATAAAAGAGCAACCGGAGCTTATTTGTATTCTTTAAAAAATAGCGAAACTAAGTTTACGATTTATTCAGATAGCAGGCGTTTAAGCGGCTGGTTTCATTTGAGTGTAGGTGGAGATAATCGCGAATTGATAGAAACAGTAGTTCTAAATTCTTCTCCAATCGATGCACTCAAGATTATGGTAAGAAATGCACCTCACACTCTTCAGAACGCTTTATCTCACCATTGATGATGAAAATGCAACATTACCATCCGAATATCTCAAGAATATATCAAATATAGTTGTTGAAATGTCAGAAAAAAGATTCAAATCCATAGGAAAAATTCTCCCTAATGCTACTAAGTTTTCAATAGATAAACAGGAAATTTTAGACTATTAACATCGTAATTGCTCTATTAAAGTTAAATATTACCCAAATAATAAAAATTCAGTGCAAAAAGTAATAAAAAAGACTATACATTTATTCTTGCCGTAAAGAAAATTACTGGTAACGTAAAAGTGTGATTATAGGCATAAAAAATAGTCAAGGCGAAATTTATCTCTTTGTTAACATGCTTCTAATATCTAGCTACTATACAGTTGTTAACAGCTTTATTGATGTTTACAACTTAGATGAGGTTTAACATGATATTTATTTATCTACGTGTATATATTTAAATTTACCCAATATTTATGTAGATAAAATATCACTTAATTGAAAATAATTATTTTTATTTTTCAAAATTATTTGCTTGATACTTGTAAAAAATTGATGCCTCTATTTTTTTGAGCTAGTATGAATTAATTGAAGGATATAAGTAAGATTTTTTGAATAAAAATTATTACGATAATCCTCGATATTGAAATTTTAGTTTCACATAAAGTGAGTACTATTTATAATTCAGAATTGACTCTATTAATAATCACTTATGGAGGTAAATAAAACCTTTTTGTTAATACTTTTTTATACTTTTATACTAGCTAAAAGTGATTATTTAATAATGAAAACCGTTGCAGTGTAAATGAACTGAACCATTTTCTATAGAGAAAATATCACTAAAAAAACCGGACAAATATGTCTGGTTTTTTTACAGATAAAACAGAATATTTTTCTCATTGATTACGAACAAGCTCATTGGTCAAGTGAATAAACTTGATTCAATTGAATCTGTTGATAAAAGTTAACAAGTTGGTAGTTATGAACGAAGAAAATAACATAATTTTCAACCCAAAACCCCATCAACATTGTGATAAACAATTACCAAGAGTATCAACAACTTCATGGCATTACCATGATAAATCTTGGAAAGCGTATCAATTACCTAATGGTGCTTTATTTATGAGCGATCGCCAGATGGCATTATTAGTAGGTCAGCCAAAAAACATTGTGCGCTCGTTTATTGAATCGCAAAGCTTAGAAACTTTAACGGTACAAATTGAAAATGGTGTAGAGGTTCAGGTTTATCCTTTGTTTGTAGCAGCAATTTACTTATCTACACTATTGAAGAATGGTTCCCTAGACGAACATCCCGCGCAGCTTTCTCGTCGGGAATGGCATTCGTTGATTAAGGCATTATGCAATTTTAAACCAGCATCTGGTAATACGCCCAACCCTTGTTTCTTCTCTGGTAATTATTGGGTTGAAATCGCTAATCCGTTGTCTGTTGAAATAGAAGCTGATATAACCATCCAAGTTCTAGTATTGCAGTCTGGGGAATATCGTATTGAATACCAGGAAGGATTAAGATGCATTGGACATGACCCCGACTGGTTAGTTAACTACTCATCTAAGAAGGCAAGAACCCTGTGTGATTTAAATCTGTCGAAAGATATTACCGAATGCAGAGTAATGACGAAACAAAGTTTTAAAAGTGTGTATGCACTTTCAATTCGAGATTGGTTATCGATATGGGAGCATTTTGCAAATAGAGGTAATAGGTTGGCGACAGCAATTTTAAGAGCTTGTGCAACAGAAGGTATTGATACGCTTATTGAAAGAGCTATTTTAAGCGAAAACAAATAAAAGGCGGTGGAAAGTGGGCAGTAGGCAGTAGTAATGAGGGTTTACAATCAATTTAGATAAGTTTAAGTATATTAAATCATAGGTAATTAGCTTTATGTCTTTTTCAAAGTTTAGTGATGAAGAAATTACCCAACGTGGGAAAGAACTCTACTATTCACAAATTCGTTCTCAAATAGAAACACTCTTATAATATTGGTAAAATTGTCTCGATTAATATTGAAACGAGTGAATATGAAATAGTTGATAATTTGCTTATGATAAGTTGGCGATTACGAGAAAAGCAAGCTGATGCCGTAATTTGGACTGAAAAAAATCGGATTTAATGCTGTGTTTGCTTTAAGTGGTACTTTAGTTAGAAGAGATGTCTAACATCATTGTCAAAAATTAAGTGCTTTTTCTTGAACCTACATGGGTTTGTGTTACTGAATCAATAATTTCATCTGGGGATTTTTCTTCAATTGCTGCTAACAAGTTTATGGCTTTTGTTATCAAACGATTGCTGTCTTCAAAAGTCTTTTGGCTTGGTAATATAAGTTGAATAGGATTTCCTTCATCATCGGTAACACTTTGAAATACAATTAAGCGCGGATTAGGATGTGCTAATGTTTGCCAACCATTTTGGTGAAGATAAGATACTATATCGTTAATCTTTAGAGGATGGGTTTGTAGTTCCTCCGGGAGAATTTCTTCTATCATGACCACTCTCCTGTTTTTACTTTTTCTATTAAATCCAATAAGGATTCTGGAGTTAAGCGTTGCTCTCTTTTAATCCTAATTCTAACACTTTGACGATTTGCTGTTGGTTTTCCACCAAGATATTCCCAGTAACAACTCCCACGGATTCGCATTTCCTCCTCCGAATATATTAACCACTCGGATGAATTTGGAGGTAAAGCAAATAGTATTAGAATACAAGGTACCGCCATGCGGAAATTACGACGAATCACTAAGTCGTTATAAGTCTTGGCTTCCAAATCGTAGATAATTGTGTTGTCGTTTCGCTGCCACTGTGTTGAAGCCTTTAATTGGAAACTTAGGGAAAACCCTGACTCTACACGCCGATTATTACGAATAGTTATTTCATCAAAATTACCATCAACTCCGTAATCGTATTCACGAATAGAGAGATTTAAACCTGCTTTCCCCGCTACTGCTCGGATATAAGCTCTACTTAAAGATTCAAGAATATGGGGTTCGGTCAACATAAAATTTTAAAGAATGAGATTTTTTAGCAGCATACACAATTAGAGAGCTTTAAGTAGCTTTAGATGTGACCTCAAAAAGCCTTACAGTAGCCGCAAAATTGATAACTTAAAGTCTATCAGAATTTCAAGAAGAAACTTCTCCCCAAAAGCTAGTAATTGCAGGGGCAAAAACCGACGTATCCGGACTTGATGCAGGTTGAGTTATATACTTTGCACGATTAGCGATACACCTTTAGGTGTCGGCTTCGCCTATCGCCAAAATTCTATCAGTATCTCGAACGTACAAAGGAACCATCATTTCTCGTTGTTCTAACAGTTCATGTAAACCAATCTCCATCTTTTGACCTTGGTGAAACTTGCTACGAGCAGCCTTTTGAACGATTTGCGCTAATTCCGCACCAGTACAGTTAACAGTTTTATTAAGAACAATTCGCCATTCTTTTTCTGTAAGCACATCACTGTTTTTGTAGCGCTTATCAAAGGACTTTAGATGCATCATTAAAATTTCCTTACGCTCAATAGCTTGAGGAAATCCAACGTAAAATATCTCATCAAATCTTCCTACCCTGGTCAATTCCGGTGGCAAGGAATCAAGACGGTTTAGGGTTGCAACTACAAATACTGAACTTGTTTTATCCTGCAACCAAGTTAATAAAGTACCTAAAATTTGTTGAGAACTAGTATCTTCACCCGTAGATTTAGATGCAGCAAAAAGTTTATCAAACTCGTCAAAATACATCACAACAGGAGCGCAAGCTTCTACCCTTTCTAGCAAACGTTTAATATAAATTGCACCATCGTTAATTATGAGAGCTGTATCTACACTTATTAAAGGAAAACCTAGTATTTTGGCTATGACATTAGCTGATAAAGTTTTTCCCGTTCCTGGTGGTCCCACTAGCAAACAACCTTTGGGAAGAGGAATATTAGCTATTCGTGCTTGAGGTAAAAAGTCATATTTGACATTTTCTATATACTTTTTAAGTAAATCTAAACCTCCAAAATCCGGAATGCTGGGTTTAGCAATAAAATTTAAATTGAAAGAGCGAAAGCGATTGATTTTATGTTCAAGTAAATGTTGGATGAGAATATCACAGCTTACTTGAGAGCAAGAATTTAGTGCGATGTTTAGCCCATTAGATATCTCCTCCTTTGTTAAACCAGCGCAAGCACTGGTTAAAGATTCTTTCTTTAATTTTTCTGGTGAATCACATAAGAATGTTTCAATCAAATTAGTAATTTCTTCGTTACTTGGTAATGGATAATAAATACTTGGAATCAATTGGCTTAAAGCTTCTGGTAATTCTACATCATCAGTTGATAAAATAACTAAATACTTTAATTTATTAATATTTTTAAACTCAAAGTAAATATTGATTAAATATGAAACCATTTGTGGAGAATCTATGCTGATTAACGATGATAGATTTTCAAATATAAAAATACCATTCTTCTCATTATTTAATAAAGAATCAAAACTAGTAAAAATATCACTAGATTTAGGTTGTGGATTAATAAAACTCCTAATTGAATGCGAATTATATTTTACTTTCTTGAAGCATCCCCAACAAGCATTCCATACATAAAGGGGAATATTTCGTATTTGAGCACATTCAATATAAATTTCCTCTAATACATTCATTCGTTCTGGTAAAGGAGCATTAACACAAACAATTGGAATACCAGAATTTAGATATAAATTTAAATTATCGAACTTCATTGTAGAAGGCAGGAGGCAGGGAGCAGGGAGAAGGAGAATTAAATTGAGTTTAGATTATTAAAGAGTTAATTCACTTGAGCTATCTAATTCTTGTCTCCTGCCTTTATTTTTAGGTTGTAATTTAGGTAAAATTTGCTCAAAATAAATTAAATCGCGTTCGTTCATATTACTGGTTAATTGTCCACCAGTTTTTTCAAGTAAACTACCGCGTCCATCTTTCGCTTCAATTTGTACATTACCATCCGTAGTCGCTTTCCATTTATAAGAAAATCGACCATCAATTTGTACATCTCGCTGTTGTGCAGTAGCATATTCAATAAGCGCATTCATAACTCTTTCTACACGAGCGAAATATTCGGCTTCTTGCTTCCCTACTGGAGCAAAAGATGCAGGAATTGGTTTATTTTGTTGTAATGATTTTTGTAAGGAATTGATATCTTGAATGTCAACGTTTACTAAGTCACTATTTTCAACTTTGACACCTAAATTTGTCTCGCGAAACTGCATTAAAAGTTTATCTGTAGCCGAATCTTTTACTTCGTAGTGCAAACCGTTACGAGAAATTTGATAATCTCCTGCTTGATACTGATTTTCTCCTGGTTGGGTTTGTAATTGGAATAAGTTTTTGATTGATGCTGCAAACTGATGTTGTTTAGAATTTTCTTTAAACTCACGTACTCCTATCTTTACGGCAGAAGTTACACTCGAAACAACCGTTGATGTATTGTTAACTATTTGCTGCCACCAAGAAGTATTTTGAGGTTGCTTTAATCTTTGTTCTATTAGTTCTTGATATAAATTACGTTCTTGTTGTAGTGCTTTTACTTCTGCTTTTAATTGCTCAACTTCTGAATTTAATAATGTTTTCAAAGGGCTATCTTCTAATAACTGTAACGATTCGGTTACTCGTGTTGAACCTGGAACGGGAGGTGAGTTTGCATAGTTCGGTTCAAGGGGCGATAATTCTGGTTGATTAATTTGATTAATATTACCTAGATTTTCCCAATATTCTAGATTTTGTGGTGTTTTATCTTTAACAGCTTCTTGCTCCAAAAAGTTGTTAACTGTTACTTTACCCTCTGAATCAGATTGTAAGAGAACTTTCCCATCTAATTCAATTCTCTTATTAGCAGCCCCATCTACTACTTGCCCAACAGGTGTTGAACGCAATTGTTGAAGTTGTGCTATTAATTGGGGATTTAATAGTTCTCCTGAAAAACCCGATACTTCATCACGAAATTGATTTTCATCGCGTCCATAAACTAATTTATCTTCATCAAATATTTTTAATCCTTGTTTGTCCGAATTTTTTTCTACATCCAATACAGCTTTTAACAAGACTTCAATTAATTGTTCGTAACGTTGCTGCATCGCTGTTGCGTCACTTTCGTTGACAGTAAATATATCTGGCATATGATTAGTTTCTATTTATAGATAATTTGTTGAGTAACAAGGCAGGGAGCAGGGAGCAAGGGGGAAGAAGAAATTAGTTTTCGAGTTATAATTAGAAAGCTTTATAGCAGTCATAATTAATTCGATTTCATAACCTCACAAGTAAGTAAAAATAAATATTTTTTATCTGTGCTTTTCGTTATAATTTGCAGCTAATAGAAGTCTGGCTTATCCTCTTCTCTTGCTCTCTCCCCCTCGCTCCCCTTCGGGTTGCGCCACTTGCACATTCAGGGAACCCTGGTGCAGCAGTGGCTTACCTGCTCCCTGCTCCCTGCCTTCTATTAAGCGGTTTACTACTAAGGAAGAACCTACATAAAATACAGCCAATTCTCCATCAAGTAGCCAAGCATTAAAATCACTTTTTTCTTGAATATCTCTAGTACATTCATAAGCGGATAATCCGTTAACTTTTCCAGCTAGTAAACCATGTTGATCAAATATTTCAATTACATGGGGACAATAATTTTTATCTATAACTGGTTTATCTTGTGTTTCAATGACCATTTCTAACCATTTAGGATATTGCGATAAAACAGCAGAAACTTCTGGACTATAATTAATTATTTTCTCTACCATATTATTTAACTTTAAAAAATATTGTTTAATTCTTCCGGTGAAGCTAATTTCTCCCCTTCTTCGGGTAATGGAAATAATTTCTCTGCCAATGCTTTACGCTCTAAAAACTGTGCAGAACGTTCTTCATCACTAACAGTAACCCTATTGTTTTCAATCAATCGTTCCCGTACAAAATCCCATTTACTTTCCGACCAATTCATTTCTTCAATATCGTAGAGGGGAACCTTTATTTTGTGTAGTAAGGGAACGTATGCTTCCGTACCGCGATGATAAGCTGGATTGATAATTACTGCTCTACCCGTACCCATTTTTGCGAACTGCGCGGGTTCTAATAAATGTCGCTTTTGATGATGTTCGTTTCTGCTACGGGAACCACCTCCTTTACCAGTACTCTGAGATTTGGAATTAAATCTAATTTCCATTTCTCCCAAGTAGTCGCTAAAAATTTTTGCAGATTCGGGATCTTGGGGATTGAAAATAAATTTGGTTGCAGTACCTCCTAAAATTGCTCGTGATAATTCTTTCCCGTAAACTTTCTCTAACTGAGCAATATTTTGATAACCTAAAATGCCAACAAACCCATCTTCACGTCCTTCATTTAACCAATTAACAAGTGCTGGTAAATAGAATGTCGGTAGCTCATCCAAAGCAACAATCAAAGGGTCACTACGGGGAATAGTCCGGGTTATATTACGGGTGACAATCATATGTAGAATTGCAGCAAGCAGTGGACTGACAATATCTCTGTTGTTTCTATCCAGTCCAAATATAATTAATTGCTTCCCATCTAAATCTAGTGGTAGTGTTGTTTGACCGCAGAATGCACCGACAAAATCACGCTTGAGAAAGCGTTGGAACATTCTTTGTGCAGTACCAATGATTGATGCAGCAGTTTTTTCTGAATCCTTTACACTTATTAACTGCGATAATGGTCGGGAAGTCCAAACTTTTAATTTTTCCTTTGAAGCGAGTTCAAGCCTAGCTGCTAGGTTTGGCAATGATAAAATCGCTTGAGCCATCATTAAATCACAATATTTATCCTCACCAGTCAGAGTTTTAATAGCTTTTGTAACTAATAAAATACCTTCAACCAAAGAATCTCCAGCTTCTTCAAAGAATTTATCGCTGCTAGCATTTGCACCTCTGTCAAAGTTACGAGAAATAACTTGTGTAAGTTGTCCGGCTGCAATAGCATCTTCCTCATCTCTCAATAAGTCTAAAGGATTACAGGTTTCGCTCTCATAAAACCCAGGTGCAAATATTCTCACAGAATAACCTCGTTTCATTGCATAAGCAACAGCTCGTTTAGTTTGGGCTGGAAACTTGAAATCGTAGAGCAGCATTGGAAACCCTTGGTCGAATACGCTACGAATTAAAGGGTCTATCACCGAGAAAGTTTTACCAGAACCGGCTGCACCAATAACAGCTATCCCTCTTTGAGCATCTGGTATATAAAGCGTTGAATTTGAAGAAAGAAGTTGTTGAGTGAGATTTGGTTTAGTTTTTAGTAAACCGCTCGAGTACCATTCTTTTTGCAGAGCATTCCTAATATACGTGGGAGTCCCAACGTACAATCCAACAGAATTACGAATCGGTTTAGCTATCTGTTTCTTCGCTTTTTTGGCTGCTTGTGATTTTTCTCGGCTACCACCCCAATAGCTAGTAGCAACTTTACCTTTATAATGACTTCCAGAAATTAGTTTGAAAATACCAATACTAGCAAAGCAGCCGAGCAATACTAACCCAGATTGTGACTTCATTAAATTAGACAACTTATCAAACTGGGAATTTTGTGGTGGTGCTGATGGTTGTTGTACCGTATAAAAATTTTTATTCATTTTTATTTTCACTAATAAAACTTTTATTTAAGCGAACGTAATGACCGTTTTGATAGCAAAATTCAATTTGAGATAATAATTTATCTGTGTCTGTAATTTGAGTAATATTCAAACAAGGAAAGGCTTGGTTAACATTCTCTCCGACTTTGATTAGCTTTTGTGATTTTGGAAGTTTGGGATTAGCAATAAATTCTAAAAGTGTTTTACCATCGGAGTTATAAACTGAATATAAGCACCCAGCAACCCCACAAAGTTGAGGTGAACCATAATCGAAAATATATAAATTACCAGAACCATTTGATGAGATTTGCATTACTTTGATTGAGGAGATATCAAGATAGCTCGTTGCTTTTTTAGTAATAACCTTTTTTAGAAGATATTTTGCTGTAACTTCTTCCACATTTTTCCACGTATTTATTCGCTTTTTTGTGGATGAATTATGATAGAAAACGAATATAATTGAAATTAGAAAAATTACAAGTAAAGTTAAGTAAATCACTTTATGTTTACTCAATTTACAATTTAATAATTGATAAATATGTGGTTGCATTATTAATCTGATAAACAGTTCATTGACTTCAGATTTTGCTTATATTCATTTTTAGTTTTTTCTCCATATTCAAAGACTGTCATTCCCTTACTCACATCACGAACTTGAGAATCAATTGGAATATTTATACCAGCGAAATGCATTTGACTTACACGCTCAATTAATCTATCTCCACTAAAAGGTTTGCCTGTGCTTGGGTCAGTTTGCTGCGATGTAATTGATAGTAAATTACTAGTTTCTGATTCTATTGAAGATTGCTGTTCGGTTGATGAGAAATTTTGTGTCTCTTTATTATTATCTACGTCTGACAACGCAGAAATTAAAGCATCGAGATTAGCAGCAGATGAATGAACATTTCTACAATCTGCTTGTGCCACGGGTATTAAATCAGATACATTATTTTTCTTAATTGAAGAGATAATTGGAGAACTATCAAAAGAAAATCCACTACTCTTTAAACCTGTAGGAGTAGACATAGAATTTTTATTAGAATCAATCCTACCTAAGAATATAGCTTCTTTCTCCTTATAAGTCATGAATGGAACCGGACCAATAAAATAGGGGGTACATCCCAAGTCAACAAAATTATTTCTCATGCAAACCCGAAAGAATAAAGATTGAGAAACTTTTCCATCAACTTCCGATACATCCCACAGAGCAACTTTAAAAGCATCACCAAATAGATTTCTACCCGTTGGTTCTTTTCCCCCATTAACCGAACCTAAAATTCCTCTTCCACCTTCAACTAACTGGTATTTACCACTAACCCAAGCTTTTCCGTGAACAGTTTGAGAACCAGATACTTCTACATGAGCGCAGTCTTTATCACAAGGAACTGCAAATCCTTCTTTATTACTGCCTGAAATAGTTCTATCTCGTTTTTGTTCGTCAGTTGCAAACGCAACATCTACTATTCCAACTTGTATACCTACGGGGTTAGCAGGATTGGGAAACTGAGAAAATGGAACATCGCTTAATCCGGGTACCTCATCAATATAAGCACCTTGCCATTTATCAAAGCTGGCAATAGGAGTTGTTGACAATCCTGGAATTGAATCAACATTATAAGATGCTAAATCCAAAGCTTCAAAATTTAATTTACCCAAATGGGGAGAATTTTTAAGTAAGTTGCTGATAGTTTGATTTGCATCAAATGAGGTTGATAAATTCTGTAATAGTAAATCATATATTGGTTTGACATCCCTTATCTTCCATTCTTCTAAATCAGAAATTGCTTTAACCAAACTTTCTATTGTTTGAAATTTGACGACACCAAAACTGTCCAAATCAATTTCTTGTATATTAGAGCCAACAATTTGAGAAATATCTAAAAGTGAAAACTCTTGGAGCTTAAAAGAGTCCTGAAAATCACCCAGCATTGTAAAAGAATCAGGCTTTTGTCCTACATCCCAACTACGAGAAGCGTCATATCCTAACTTTGAAGTAACTTCATCCGGTGCTTGAAATGAACCGGATGAAGTAATAGTTGGCATTTTAGAAAACGTGATTTGATTCCAATCTGGTAAGCGAGTATTTTGCCAATTTATTGTCTGAATTTCTGCTTGTGCAGATGGAGGATTCGATATAGATTTCTGTTGCGATATAACAATCAAACCAGAAATCGAAATTGATAAACTTAATCCACAACTAAATATTGAACGTTTTTTTGAAAATTTCATAATGTTAATTGTTCGTTACTTGATTTAAGATTTTGCTTTAATTACTTCCCCCTGCTCCCTGCCCCCTGCCTCTTACGTTTCCAAGTTCAATTAACCGATTAACCAAGCGCATTGAAATACCGCTTTTACGAGCAGCGCTATTAATAGATTCTCCCATTCTCACTTTAGTTAAAAAGTTAGCTATTCTTGAATACAAACGAGATTTATCATTAATTAGTCCTTCTGAATTTACAATTTTTAATCCTCTACTGATTAATTGCAATTCGTTGATATTTTTGATGTTAGTAAACTGAGTATTTTCTGGAGTGATTTTGCTATCAGGTATGATTTCAAGAGTATGATAAGTAGGAGTTTTATCTCCCGTTCCCACTCTAAATAAATATACCTTTCTTTCCGATTTACCCTTTGCAATAACCGTTAACAAGCTGGTATTAGATGATGGTAACTGTCGTACTTTTATTGGATTTATTCGTCGTAAATGTATTACCGTTGCTCCTTCTTTATCACATTCTCTTTCCTCTGTTGACAAACAGCCATCCACATCAAGTGATGCGAATGTCGGATTATCTAACCATACTTTTTCTATTATTTCATCACTCTTAATGAACGATATATTTACTCCATACCCTGGCGATAGTTTAATTTTAGGTATACTTTTTTTACTGTTACCAGTAGCAACTTGTGTGGTAATTTGTTTCACTCCGAACTTTATTTCACTTGCAATAGCTGTGGATAGATTAAAGCAAGGAAGCGTTAAAGAACAAACAATAATAAATCCTTTTATAATCGAATAGCGCTTACTCATTATTTCAAACCGATTACTAAAATTGAAAAGATTGATTAACAAAGACTTGTACATTAGTACCAGCTTTTACATACCAAACATCTTCCCGTTGTCGAATTTTTTGCAATGCCTCTTGATTGCGTTTAAGAATTTGTTGAGTTAGCGGTTCAAATCCTCCCTCTAAAACCGCTCCTAAAATATTTTCTCGATTTCTTCTGACTGAATAGAAAGAGTTAGTACCACCAAATCCACTACTGGTTGATATTTGTTGTTCTTTGGGCTGGTTCAAAACTTTACCAACCTTCGCTAGAGAGCTAACAGTAAAAGTTTCTACATCTCGTCGCGCAATTTCTCCCTTTTTACTATTTAAGCGAGATGCAATTAAAGGTTTACCGGACTTACCACGAATGGCGATAGCCCGCAGGGCGACGCTTCGCGTATCGCGTTTGGTGGAAGAATGTATTCTTGTCCGTTGATTAAAACTTGTGTTGCTTGTAGTTTAACTAATCCCCGTTGATTAACGTTATTAATTTGAGCTACTATTCGGGAGCCTTTTGGTAAAACAACAAAACCGCCTCGTGTATTTAATGGTTGTTCCAGTTCGATTACAAATTTGTCGCTTTTTGACTTATTTTTAGATTGTTGATCTGGGTTATTGTTTTGATGTTTACTCCAAATCAAAGGGGTTAACAACTTTCCATCAACAGATTCACCCACCTGCAATTGATAATTATTTTCATATCCAATAATTGCAGCTTCTTCGTTGTAAAGTGGCTCTAATTCATTGTTGTTTGATACTTGTGTTGTATGAACTGCCTTTACTAACGTAGCAGAAGGGATTTTTGGTTTCGGTTGTTCTTGTACGGTGTTATTAATCGTACCTTCCGAGGTTTGCTCGTCTGAATTTGCAACAATTACACTCGAACCATAGCTTCCCAAACGACTAATCTTAGTCCATTCTTCCATCGGGTCAATTTTTTCATTTTTAGGCACAGTTGGTTGACTTATTGCAGCTGGTTGAAATTCGGGTTTTTGTGCAACTCTAGGGGGACTATACCTTACAGGTAATGCTTGGGGTTGCGGACGAGGTATATATGGAACTCGTGTCGGTCGTGGTGGTCTTGAAGCTATTTGATTTGTTACGGGTGTAGAAGATTTTCTTGTTGGAGTCGGTTGAATATTACTTGTTGTGAATGGTTCTGAGGTAGGTTTAACTTTGGGTTTACTTGCAGTAGTTTTAGGTTTTTTAGCACGTTCTTGGGATTTAATTTTTTCAGCTTGAGTTGATAGTGCTAATTCTGCTTTTAACTTTCCCGTTTCTCTTTCGTTAGAATCATCAGCGATTTCTACTTTAGGTTTGGATTGTGATAAGTATTGTGTAGGGGGTGCAGTTTTAAGACTACCTGACATAATACTATTTAAAACTGTCGCAGCAGAACCAAACACAACCAGCATTACCAAACCGACTGCGCCAAATTTAGCGAAAGGATTGCTATAGAAATTCGGTTGAGTTTTTCCCTCATGTGGAGAGTCGAATAATTCATGTGTTGCAATCGGATTTGTAGCGTCTGCTTGATTCTTTACTTCTTCAGAATTACTACCTTGAATGGAAGTAGTTCCTTCATCTTTCGGTGGTTGATTTTCGTCTTGAAATCCAAGTAGTTTCCCAAAACTTACTTCATTCCAATCACTATCATTTTGATTAGATTCTATTCCATTATTTGGATTACTACGCTCATCCATTATATTTCCTCAGTGCTTGGTATGTTATTGAAATAGTCGTTTTGAGGCAGTGGGAAGTGGGCAGTAGGCAGTAAGAGTTCTACAAAGTGTTTAGGACTCAAATGGAGACATATCATGTGATAAAGAGCCTCCATTAAGTAAGTCGGCAGAAAAACATAACTATATAACATGGGGTAAATTACCCTTAAACCCTCATTCCCACTGCCTACTGCCTACTGCCTACTGCCCTTACTCATAAATTCTCCGCTTGTAAATCACGAATTGCATAAATTTCTAAACCACTAGCACGCACTTGATAAATAACGGCAGCTAAATTACTAGTATTTACAGGTTCGGATGGTGCAACTACTGCTCTCACAAATATCTCTTTATTAA
>JBCCSG010000150.1:0-15616 GCA_039200565.1 Cyanobacteria bacterium P01_D01_bin.50
GTCAAACGGGGGAACCAATCGAAGGGACAATCTTCAGCTTCTACATAAACATTGTCACCATCATAAAACCAAAGAAGACCAACAAACTTTGGTTGTAAAAACGGGTACTCATGACAAGAACTGTGTTACCGAGGAGCGGAGTGAGTCGAAAGACTCATGCTCCGTAAGCCGGACGAGTCGGATGGGTGAGTGTCCGGCGAGTGTTCAACAGCATAGAGCCATCACACAGTCCTTCATCGTGAGTGATGAAAGCGTAGATTATCTCTACTCAACTGATCGAGCTTGGTCACTCCCATCAATTTCATATCACGCTCAATCTCAGTGCGCATATTACCTAAAACGCGCTCAACTCCTGCTTTCCCAGCAGCGGCCAATGCATAAAGATAGAATCGCCCACCTGAACATGCTTTAGCTCCAACAGATAGCGCCTTGAGCACATGGGTACCGCGCTGAATACCACCTTCGCAAATGACATCAATTTTATCCCCAACAGCATCACAAATTTCTGCGAGTTGATCGAAGGGGCTGCGCGAACCATCGAGCTGACGGCCGCCGTGGTTAGAAACCATAATACCTGTACAACCAATATCAACAGCACGCTTGGCATCTTCCACACTCATTATCCCTTTCAGTGCAAACTGCCCGTTCCACTGTGCGCAGAGCTTTTCAGCATCATTCCAATTCATGGATTGATCTAGCATCGTTGAAAAGTAATCGCCAACAGAAACTGCTAAATTCGTTCCCTCCGAGACATAGCCAGACAAATGCGGCATATCGAACTTTTCTTTCGTGAGAAAGTTCCAAGCCCATGCTGGGTGCGTCGCAAAACTCATTAAGGAGTCAAGGGTTAATTTTGGTGGCGAGGTAAATCCCGTACGCAAATCACGCTCGCGATTACCACCGGTAATCGTATCGACGGTTAATGCCAACACATTAAAGTTCGCTGCTCGTGCGCGTTCAAGCAACGCATCATTCAAACCGCGGTCTTTATGGAAGTAGAACTGAAACATCTTCGGCGTGTTTGTGATCTTTGCGATTTCTTCAACGGTCACTGTCGCCAGTGAAGACACGCCAAACATTGTGCCATATGTTGCAGCAGCCCTCGCAACCGCACGCTCTCCTTCGTGATGAAAAAGGCGTTGCAATGCTGTCGGGGCACAGTAGATAGGCATATCTAGTTTTTGCCCCATCACCTCAACTGACATATCCACATTTTCCACACCGACAAGCACGTTCGGAATAAGATCACAGTCCCCATAGGCTTGAGTGTTGCGCCGATAGGTCTGTTCATCATCGGCCGCTCCATCGATGTAATCGAAAATTGGTCCTGGTAGTCGGCGTTTCGCTAATTTTCGGAAATCCTGAAAATTGTGACAGTCATTCAATCCCATAAAATACCTCAGTCAGATTTATGTTTACTTGGGGTAAGCGTCTAAAAGTCTTGCTGTGAAAGGATTACAGAAATAAAATTTCGTTTTTACCCATAAATCGACGAAAAACCTTGTTTCTGTAGTACCAATTAAACTTTAAGTTATTTGGTACAGGATTTGACAACCTAGCCACAAGGGTTTCAGGCTCCAAAAATTGGGAGGGTTCAAATGGTACAGCTTGATATGTGTATCCAGTTGGTCAAAATCCTATTTTTAGGATAAAAGTTGAAAAAATTGGATGAAACTAACGTATTGCAAGGGTTTTAGCCGTTGCATGGCGGCTCATGGTAGACTCGCTACTTTCTCCCCGTTTAGCCCCGTTTAGCCCTGTTTAGCTCGCAATCAGAGCGGAAGCGCCATCGGTCAGCCTGACTCGTAAGCGAAATGACGCGAGCCGCTAACTGTCGGCGGCACGACATCCTCCAGATGTTTGCACTCTATGTCGGTGTTTTCGGTGGTGTGATCAGGTGTCTTCCGCTAGCTCAAGCACGACGTTGCTGATGTGGGTAACGAATGCCCGATTGGCAGATGGGTCTTTGATCAGTACATATCCGCTGCTAACGCAATACTCCACCGAAGCATTGCCAATTTCCGACCGAGGTTCAATGATCGTCGCCTTGGACACCTTTTTTTGGACGGTCGTGGCGAAGTGCTGATATGAGTCATTGATCATGGGAATCTCCTTCATGAACAAGCAGACATGCTGAGCGATGAACGCTCGCCAGGAATGATGTCAGTAATTGAAACAGTAATTCTCAAGAATTTTATGCGTTCAAGGAATAAGATATCATATGGACAGTCCAACTATTTATTATACGGAATTTTTCCGTATAATCTTTTTCCTAATCCTAATATACCAAGCATTACAACCACCTCCTTTCTAAATATACGGAAAACTTCTTTTTTAAATCCCTATTTGGGTATTATACAGAATTTTTCCGTATAACCACTCTTCATGGGAGGATTCTATGGAATTTTTCCGTATAATCCTTAGTGTTATAAGAATGGTGCGTTACGGCATTACCAAAAATTTAACTTCAAATAATACATATTCAAGCCGTAACAGCAACGGCACGGCAATAAAGCCCGAAGTTCATCTACACCGCTTTTTGCCTCAATAAAGCGGCTTTGTATATCCACTCCCTACCCTTCGGGAACATCTTCGATGAACGGGTATCTCCTAAGTCCCTTCGGGACGACCTCCGGTACGGAGACGCTCCGCGTTACTAAAGCCGAGTCGTGCCGCGCTGAACACGAAGTGACTCGTCAGAGTAACAGCAACAGCGAGTGGGGGAAACCACGCCACTTGCTACAACGGAGGGGACCGTGCCGCAGCAGTGGCTCCCCAAGACCGCGCTGCTTCACCGCTTTTTGCCTCCCCTACAAGTTCACTGCCATGGTACTGTTATTAGGATGGTGCGTTACGGCATTACCAAAAATTTAACCTCAAATAATACATATTCAAGCCGTAACAGCAACGGCAATAAAGCGGGAGGAATATCCACACCGCTTTTTGCCTCCCCTACAAGTTCACTGTAAAGCTAGCGATTTTCCAAGGCTTGATTGTAAAGATTTTTGATTCAGATGACAATTCTGAATTCGGTAGAGGACGTTCTAATAAATCTACAGATTCTGTTACATTTAGGCCTATATCGCTGGTGAGGTTGCCAATTGCTGTTTCTCCGTGGCATTCGTAACAACGCAAAATCAATTGTTTGGGGTTGTCTTCGGTTGGTTTAAATGCCATTAAAATTAAGTTTTGAGCGGATATATCAATAAAACTGGCTTTGTCTTTTACCGTTTGAGTTGGTGACATTTTAGATGCTTCGGTTAAATGCGCATTCTTGGAGGTATTGAATTTATGTTCGCTTTTCACTACTATTAAAGGTTGGTTGAATTCATATCCACGCTTCACTGTCTGCGCTGTCTCCCAACTTCCGGCATGAGGATATAACCCATAACTGAATTCATGAAAACCTTTATCAGCTTCAGGATTGGGCCATTCTGGACTTCTCAACAAGCTTAGGCGTAATTGATTTGGTTGAGCGTCGTAACCGTATTTACAATCATTTAATAAACTTACACCATAGGAATCCTTTTCTTCCTGTATCGTCTGTTCTAGGGTTAAATCTGCCCAACGTAATGCGGGTACTTCCCATTTAGCTTTTTCTGCTGCGGTTTGAGGTTTGGTTGTACGACGAATTGCACCGCAGGGGATTTCATAGGTGACAAAATCTGCTTCTAAGTTTAACCCAAAGGCGGCTTTTACTAAAATGTGACGTTCTAACCAGTTAACTTTGGTGGCGATTTTCAAGACTGGGGAAGCTGCTTGCAAAATATAGTCTTGAATAAACTCCGATTCTCCTAACTGCCGCACTATTCGCAAACGATTTTGTAATAATCCTTGTTCGAGCCATTCTATAGATTTAAGTTCTAGTGGCGGTAAAATATGTTCTGCGTAATTGGGATCAATATTCCATGCATCCCAATACTGCCCTTTATCTGTAAATGCTTGAAGTTGATTTCCATTCCCACAAAGTACAGAACGATTATTCACTTTATCGAAAACGCTTTTTAAGTCCCCTGTTTGTTCGTCAATGACTACTCGTAAATATTCGTTTTCTAATTTAAACTGTAGCGCTATAGTTTCTGGTGAATTTTCTGATGGAGTTTTTTGATCGTTAAACTGTAGCGCTATAGTTTCTGGTGAATCTTGGTTTTGGCGATCGCTAAACTCTAGCGCTATAGTTTCTGATAGATTTTCTGATGGAGTTTTTTGATCGCTAAACCCTAGCGCTATAGTTTCTGGTGAATTTTCTGATGGGGTTTTTTGCTCGCTAAACTCTAGCGCTATAGTTTCTGATGAGGTTTCGCGAGAGGGAGAAAGCCAAAATAAGCGATAACCGATACTAGGAATATCACTTGCTAGGAATAACAATTGTGAATCGGCATCAAGTTGAGAAATAATTTCATTGCCTGAAGTGTCGTAAACCTGCCACTCTTGAGTAGGAGCAGTTGGTAAAGAAACAGAAACAACTTCCGAACGCTGCCAATTGAGAGAGTTGAAAACAACAATAGGTAAACTATGGGGTTGTGGTGGTTGTGGTAGATTAATTTGATTGGTTAAAACTTGTAACGACTGCTTTAATATTTCCGATGCAGTATTTTCCATCTGCTGCCATTCAGGTTTTGCGTCTTCGTAGACTTCCGCAATTGAGGAACCTGGTAGAATATCGTGAAACTGGTTAAATAATAATTTTTTCCAAGCCCCTTCAATTTCAGCTTGAGGATAATCTACACCAGAGCAAATACTTGCCAAAGCTGCAAATAATTCTGCTTCATACAGCAGATTTTCACCGCGACGATTGTAACGCTTTTGGTCGCCATGAGTAGTATAACAACCGCGATGGAATTCGAGATATAGTTCGTCATTCCAGGTGGGGAAATTGGGGGGAGAGGGGGGAGAGGGGGTAGAAGTTTCTATATTGTCTCCTTGTCCACTTGTCTCCTTGTCTTCTTGTGCGTTAATTTCTTGTAGATACTTCTCGACGGTGGTGAATTCAAATTTGGGGCAGAAAGGAGAATTTTGCCAGCGTCGAGCAACTTCGAGCATATCACGAGTTGGACCGCCGCCGTGGTCGCCGACACCGGGGAGCCAGAGGTAATCTTGTAAACCCGTTTGTTTTTCCCAGGCAATAGAATATTCTACCATTTTTACTGGGTCGATACCTTCGCCGATGGGTGCTGACATTAAACTAAATATTTCGCTACCATCTGGCGCGAGCCACCAAAAAGCACCGTGAGGAAATTTGGTAGTATCGTTCCACATCAGCTTTTGAGTGACGAAATATTCAACCCCTGCTGATACTAGAAATTGGGGTAAAGTCCAACAAAAACCAAAGCTATCGGGAACCCATACCACTGTAGAAAGTTCGCCAAACTTTTCTTGTACATAACGTTGACCATATAATAATTGACGAACAATCGACTCACCAGAAATTATATTTAATTCCGGCTCTACCCAAAAACCGCCAACAACTTCCCAACGTTTATTTTCAACAGCTTTTTTGATCTGTTCAAATAAATCGGGAGAATTTTCTTCCACCCAAGCATAAAGCGCTGGCGTGGAATGAGAAAAAATTAACTCCTCGAAATCCTCTTGTAACTTTAAAACCGAAGTAAAAGTCCGTTTTGCAGCTTCCCAAGTTTCACTCACTGGCCACAACCACGCCATGTCTAAATGCGCATGACCCACAAGATAGATTTTGGTTTTGGGATTTTGGATTTTGGATTGAAGATTATCTTGTAAATAAACAAGTGACTTATCGATCGCTTGCTTTTTATCTTTCCCTGCATCCTCAAAATCCAGAAAATCAATTTCCTCAGAAACTTCCTTTGCCAACCCTGAAACAATATCCAACTCCGGGGTTGCAAAAGCTTCACAATAACGCTGAGCGATCGCTAATTCCGCAGCGACAAACCCGGGATAAATTTGATTGCCAGCAGCTTCATACAAGCATCTCGAACTTACTAAAGCACCATTATCATGTCCTGGACTTACCAAACGCAAAGCAACAGTAAATTCTTCACCAGGAGTTGCTGATTGAGTTAATAATACTCGTTGCGAAAAATCAAATAAATCGCCATTCCCTACCAAATAACCATTAATATAGACTTGAGCGGAATCTGCCCACCAAACCAAAGCCAATCGCAAACACATTCCCAAGAGGGGATAACCCTGTAAATCCTCGGGAACAACTAATTTTTGTGCCAGCCAAAGCACCTTCTTGCCCTTTTCCCAAGCAATATGTCCTTTGGCGTTTAACTCTGTAGTATCCCAACAAGAAAAATCCGACGCGAAAACCTCTGCCACACTTATATCCCCTGAAAAACAGCGCCAAGTTGAGCGAACATCTACCTCAGAGAAAGCACGTAGTTTTTCAATAGTTTGCGAAATCAAATTTGTATTAGATTCAGATATCGGATTGGTCATATTTCCGCTAAAATCAGGTGAAAACTTCTATAGGCTTAATAGTAGAAGAATCTGAAAAAAAGGATACAGATAAATATTCACGAATTGTGTCGCATAATAATTTTTTATTGTTTTGTCGGACTGGATTAAATAAGTATTTGTAAATACAATTCAACCTATAGCAATAAAATATATATGGATACAAACTCGAATTATTACCTTTAACCTTTAACCTTTAACCTTTAAACTTTAACCTTTTTACCATGTCTTCTGGTTCCAAAGGACGTTATCAAAGTAGGCTATTTAACTTCTTTCACAAACAATCCCGGCGCTTTAGCGAGAGATTCGGACGCTATGCGCGACAATTACAAGTTGCCACAAGTTGGTCGTTAGAAGCATTTTCTAAATCAATATATTTACTGTTACAAAAAGCTGTTGATTCTGCAGGAACTCGATTGAGTGCGGCTGCAGAATCATCTCAGTTACAGTTACAAGCTTCAGTGTCTCCTTTGGCTTCTGACACTGCAATTGTAAGAGTCATTGAAAATGTAGAAAACACTACAAAGGATAATAAACTTAGCGGTGAATTTTCCTCTCAAACAATTCAAGGAATTGCTTCACAACTGTACGGCAAGAATTTGGTAATTGTCACCAGCAAAAACGAAATTATTGATGTTTTAACTCCATTGCAACAACAAGCTTTAGAAAACAAGATAATTGCAGAAGTTGCTAATTATTGGCGCTCTTGGCGATTATATCCTCTCAAGCAAGAAACAAAATTATTAAAGCGGGTAAATAGTTTAATTAAAAGGTTTTTGCCCAGTAAAGTTGATAATATTAAAGCATTACTTCCAGGAAATACAATAGTAAAAAGAGAATATAAATACTTACAAATCAATCCAAGAACTTTAGTATCTTTAGATCTTGCTGTTGCGAAGTTAGAGACAAACGCTTTAACACCCATATCCCGCGCTCAGCTTGTAGTGCGCCAGCGTAGCAGCGAACTAATTAAAGTAGTAAAAACTAAATTAGATATATTTTTATATGGCGATAGGTACAGCGTCAGCAAACCCATATATCCACAAGTAACTGTTAGCAAGAAACAAGTGGTATCTCATGGTTATTTAGAAACGCAGAAGTTGAAAATTCAAGCTTTAATTTCAGCCGCGCTTAATTACTTTTACGGAGAGCCTAAAGGTAAAAAACTCAAACAAACTCCACCAACACGTTATTTCTCTGCTACTAAATCAAAAGCTTCCCAGTTACAAAGGGAACAATCTAAAGATGATTGGTTAACTTTAGGTGATTTGATTGGCAGCGAACAACTTAACACTTCTGTGAAGGTTGATAATTTTTCCCAAAAGATATTTGGTAGTTTCCAAATTCCCAATTGGCGTACTTTACAACTTAAGGAAAAAGCTGGCGAATTGCATTCTCAAAACAACAGAGAAATAGCTCAAAGCCAAAACCAACAATCAACACAAGTCGAAGCTAAACCAGAATGGATAGAAACCAAAGCGGAAATTGTTGGCTATCAAAAGCATCCCTTAGAGCAAATTTTGGCATGGATTGACACCGCAATGTTAAAAGTAGAACAGGTATTTATTAAAGTCGCAAACGCTTTAGGGCAATTGTGGAAGAAGTAATGGAAAATCTAGGAATTAGGAGTTATTTAAAGTCCGGCTAATTACTTACTATATAACCCAGAGCTAATTACTCCTAACTCCTAACTCCTAACTCCTAACTCCTAACTCCTAACTTATTACTCATTCATCGTTGTTCCACCCCTCCAACAACTGGTTTAACTCCTCCTGCATCATCGGAAAATGGATCGGTACCACCACTCCAGTTAAAATCACTGATGCGGAAGCTGATACCGCCTAATTCTAGTACGGGATTGTAACGTAGGGTAATACCGTAAGTACGGCGGCTGTATTCTAAGACATAATCAGTACTGAGGCGTTCATTGTTATCTAAGTTGATAGATGTTTGAAATCCGAGACGAAATGGCCCGTAAAGTTGTTGAGTAATACCCGCGCTCAAGATTCTGTCATCAACGTAGCGATCAAATAGAAAGGGCGATAATCCATCGTTTGTACCTTGTGAATAACTAACATTAAAGCCGGTATAATCTAAGAATCGTTTGGAGAAGTTACCGAATTGTCCTTGCAATCCGATTGTACCTATGAGGGTATTTTGATTATCGCCATTGCTGTAATAGCTACCTGTTCCAGTCACTGAACCAAATGCTTGTATGTAGGGAACAACGGGATTAGCTGTATATTTTAACCCTTCTGCTTTGGTAGGAGCTAAGGGTTTTCCCTGCCAAAGCGTGATACCGCCACCAATGGTAGCGCTGGCTTGCAAGCGTCCTAAAGAAACGCGATCGTTGCTTCTATTTGTATCTAATAAGTCAAGACGATCAGTGTTGGCACTGATTTGTTGAGCACCTGCTTGATATCTCAGGTTTAAACCTGTTTTACCTAAGGGTATATTTGGGGAAGTTATTACTCCACCAAAGCTGCTTTGTACTGTTTGGAAACCGAGAGTACCGTTGAAAAGACGATCGCGATAGCTATATTCTAATGTTGCTCTATGAGGGTTTCTCGCATCCCCGAGTAAATGATTGAGTCGCACACTTGCACGCAGGTTGTCTTCTAAATCGTTTAAGTCGAGACTTGTTAAAGATGTAGATGCTCGAACTTGCGATCGCGGGCTTAAAGTAGCGTTAAGACTTGATTTTAAACCGAATAGGGATGGAAAGTTTCCAGTACCATCTTCTACGGCACTTTGAGCAAAAAATTGGGGTGTAACTTTCCAGGTAACTTGTGATGTATTTACGGGTAAAAAGGAACGCTCAAAGAATAAGCCACCACGCTCGTCGCCATCGAAACCGAAGGAAATCGGCGCGGGATTAGCATCCCTCTCTGTGCGATCGATTGTCCTTGTATAACCTGGAATACCTAAAGTTAAACCGCGATCGAAAACTAAACGCGGTTTTCTTAATCTTAATTTATCTTGCCGAGGGGAAATTTGATTTAAAGTAACTGAGCTTGCGCGTAACTCTAATTCTGGAGGAGAAAATGGATCGTTGGTAATGCGCACATCTTTTGCTTCCCATCCTCTAGGATAAAAGTCTACTCGTGCAGCTTCAAATCGCATTCGCCGAACTTCACCCCCTTGTTGCCCTGATGGTAAACTTCGAGCGTCTCTACCACCTACAAGAACGTTGATTCCTCCAGGGCTACCAACATTAGTTAAAGGTTGATTTCTTCTAATTCTATCGCTAGGAGGACGACGAGATACACCACCTGCTGCTGCCTCGGGAGAGTCAAAAGATAAATCTTCTTGGGCTTGGGCTATGTTAACTTCCCCGCTACCCTGTTCTAAATCCCCAGTGTCTTGAATAAAATTATATGTAAATCGCTGTCCTCTTAAAACTTGTTCGCCTCGGGTGACTGCAACATTTCCTTCACCAACAGCAATTAAATTATCTATATTTACTTGTAAACTATCGGCATCGACTACAGATCCATCAAATCTGACTACCACATTACCGTCAGCCGTAACAACCCGACGATTTTCGTCGTAAGTCTGCCTATCTGCAACAATTTCAATAACCCTTCTTGTTTCGGTTGGTGTTGGCGATTGTTGTGTCTGTTGGGTTGGCTGAGTGTTTGTGTTTTGTGGCTGCGGTATAGTTATAGTTCGTTGTTGAGCTTGTTTCTCAGAACGGGATTTAAATTCTATTGTTGCCGGAGCTTTTGTAGAGTTTGTATTATGTGAGTAAAATTCTATTTTTGTCGGTTTTTGCGTTTCCTGGGGAGTTCTTTTCTTATTCGCAAGTCTACGGGATTTCTTAACTAGTCTTCTAGTAACAGATTCGGCTTTAGTTTGAGATAAATTCTTGCTTTTACTTACCGTTTGAGTCAAACTCACGGCTTCAAAATGATTTATGCTCTCAGATGATGCTCGCTCCTTCTCTAATGGATAAGCAACATTAAAATGTTGCTCCACTGATGCCGTACCCTTTGTGGCACTAGAAGATGAAAATTCTGGGGGGAGAACAATTTCCGGCTCGCTAGTTTCCGATCCTTTCTGACTTTTCTTAAAAGAGGATTCCGACGGGGAAGAATTATCTCCCGACTTAACAGTCGTTTCCAATGTAGAAGAGTCTTGGGGTAAAGCACTAATTTTTGTTGTACTAAGATTACCCGTAGAGACATCTACTACGGCTTTTCGTTCCACAATATTTGGTTGTTCGGGCGGCAGAACTGGATGAAGCATATTTTCGCACTTTATAAGCCAACAAACAGTCTTTAAGCAAGCTAAAGAACAGTCAATAAACAAGTCAGAAACATAAAGCATTAACTTGCCACGAGCTTCTAACTGTAGCCTTCTACTTAGCCTGCGAGCAGATTCCGCCCAAAAAAGGACATTTGTCGAAAGAAAATAGTTACTGATTATCTTCCGACATATCCTTGGCGCTTTCAATAAATATCCTGTTATACAAAACGGTTTTGAGAAGCAATTCACTTTGATGTAAAACTGAATTGCTTCATTCATTACCGTTAACTTAGTATCCGCAGATAATCGCGATCGCACAACGCCGCAAAATGACCTTTTATTATTGCATCGCAGCGATTCTCGACAGAATTAAGTATAATTACTCAAAATCACTACGTCCAGGGTTACGAGCTGGGTCATTTGACAAAAATCCGAAGATAAATGTAGCTAAAAACAACCCAACAACTATATAAACAACGATTTTTAAAGTCAACATCGTAATTTCTCCAGAGGGCTAATCACCTGCATTTCTTTTTAGTATCTGCTTTTGCAGAAAAGATAACTTCTTTATATTACCCAAAATAGCCCCATTTTTGGAGAACAAAAATGATAGATGTGCGAATGGGCGTATCTTTAGCTCGAGGTTTGTGTTAGTAGTAGGCTAATATATCGTTTTTCGACGTGGATTCCAAGAAATATGTTTCGAGGAGTATTAGCTTTAAGTAAGAGGTAAGGGGTAAAAGATAAGAGGTAAAAATTAGTCTTTTGTCCCTATTTCCTTATTACCTCAGAAATTATCTCTAAAATTTGGAAAATTTGCTGTGTTAAAAAATACTTGTTGTCAAGGATTCCCATGAAAGTTTTTTCCTCCTGAAAAAACTTTCATGGGTTGCGTCAATTTAATCAAGTAGTTTTTTTTCGATTGAGTCAGTAAAATTGACTAATTCCCGATCTCCAATACGACTTTTAACAACTTTTGCTGGAGTTCCAACGGCTACAGAATAAGCAGGAATATCTTTCGTGACTACCGAACCCGCACCAATAACGCAGCCTTTACCAATAGTGACCCCATCTGTTATTGTTACACCATGTCCGAGCCAGCAGTCATCTTCTATAACAATTCCTTTACGAGTAATGCCTTGTTGAGCAATATACTGAACTGGATCTGTAAAGTTATGATTGTTAGCAAATATTCCTGAATGGGCTGCAATTAAACAACCTTTACCTATTTTTATATTTCCAGGTCCAGCAATACAAACATAAGGACCGATAAATGTGTCTTCTTCAATTTTTATATAAGTATCATTTAATGCTCTAATATCAACACCGTGTTGAATCTGCACTCCATCGCCAATCGAAATTTTGTTTTTGGGATGTCCTATGGCATTTATATTTGCACCTCGTAATATTTGGGCTCCATCCCCAATTTCTATCTTAGGAGTATTGATAAATTCAACGCTATCTTGTATGTAAACACCTTTACCTAAATGCGCAAAAATACTGCGATAAAAGAAAGTTCGTAATTTGGAACCTATTACTTTTGTGGGAATATTCGCGAGTAAAACAGTTAAAACTGTTTCTTGTAATCGCTTCCACTTGGATACAGTTTTTTTACTATTCATAGTTATATTTCCTTAATGAAGATTTAAAGTTTCTATTCAGTTGCGTGAAATAATTTCTAAATCTGTAGGATTTATAGATTCTTGGGGAAGGCGAGTTTTGATAACTCGTGCTGGTGTACCAACAGCGATTGAATAAGGAGGAATGTCTTTGGTAACAACCGCACCTGCACCGATGATACTACCTTTACCAATGGTTACTCCATCTATTACTGTAACTGCGTGTCCTAACCAGCAATCATCTTCGATGGTAATTCCTTTACAAGTAACCCCTTGATCGGCAATATATTTTAATGGGTCTGCATAGGTATGGTTGTTTGCAAATATTCCACTATGAGCTGCGATTAAACAACGTTTACCAATTTTGACGTTTCCCGGTCCTGCAATGCAAGCCCCCACACCAATAAATGTACCTTTGTCAATATGTATTTGGGTATCATCTAAAGCACCAATATCAACGTTGCGTTCGATAGAAACTCCTTCTTCTAAGGTAATTTTATTATTTTGATGTCCCAAAGCATCTATACGAACTCCTTTGAAAAGATACACTCCAGAGCCGAGTTCTATATTAGAAGCACCTAGGAATTCAACTCCATTTTGTATATAAATTGACTTACCCATCTGAGCCAATATACTTGGATATATCAGCTTTCTTAATTTTGGTCCTAAAGCGATAGTAGGTAAGTCTCCGAGTAAACCTGTAACTAAAACTTCTTGAAAACGTTTGATTTTTGAGTTTGATTTTTTCATGATTACCTCAGTCTGGTTTATTTTGTAGTTAAGAAGAAAATGTGATTATTTTTTTGACTATTTATTAGTCTGTTTGAGAATTTCATATATATTAATTCATGTTTGGAGATTATTATCCGAGGGAATAAATTAATTATTTTTGTAAAAATACCAAATTTATTTATTTGACTTATATAAGTAGCATGCCAATAAATATTTGTGTTGATAATACATAAATATGGCTTACATAACCAGTACATTTTTCTTGTAGGATACTGTAATAATTTGACTAGTTTATAATGTATTAATAAGATTTTTTGTGTCACGCACCAGCCAGATATACCAGACAATTGCGTAAGTTTTGATAAATACCCCTCAATCCGTACAAAACTAATTTATAGGATATTTATCTACATGATAATAATTAATTTATTTAGCTTATCTTTTTTAAATATCAATCAGTTTTATTCAACTTTATATATTTACATCAAAATGTTTTAAAATTTATGTAATTAGCATATTAAGCGTTATTTTATAACTTTCTAAGATAAAAATTATAGCGCTTTTTGGTTGAGTGAAATACACTCTTTTCCTCACCTCGTCCTGTCGGACATCCCTCGACCATATCTTGAAGAGGGGAAGGGGGTAAGGTTCTTCTTTGTATTGCATCCAAATGAAAACTGCTATATTACACCAAAACTACTATTTTGTTTATAAGATAATACTCAGGTAATGACTTGTGGAATTACCTTAATTCATACTTTATGTTTATTTAACTATAAGTATTTTCAGACGGATATGATTTTCAATTTAGAAATAAGTATTCAAAAATATTTTTTCATAAAAATACCACCCTAATCATAGTTTCGCAATTGGATTGATAAAAAATTATTTTTGCAGAATAAGATTAATTATCAACGCTTCTCTGCTCTTGCTGCTTATTAATCTAACTTATAGCTCAACGTTGTGATTTTGCCATAATCTAAATTTCAATCCATAATTTCTATATTTACGTATAACATATATCTTTTTTATCTACAGAATAATCAAACTTACTTTAATATAAAGCCTTATTTATAAAGTTTTGATTAAGCAACCAATAATTATACTTACATATACTAAAATATAATCCAAAAAATTATAAATTTAAATTATGAGTATAAAAAATATGACTTAGGTGGGTGTAATAATAGGAAGTTGGTGCGTGAAGGGTTCCCGGCGGATTTTTTTCTTCTAAAAAAAATTCGCCGGGAACCCTTGACTAGCAAAAAAATTTTTTACCTATTAGCATCAACTAACTTAAAGCTCATTCTATTATTGTTTATCAAACTTCCAGTGGTAATGGTTCTATAAATTGATACTTTTTCCTCCAAGTTTGAGGAGGTATATCGTGATGTTGACGAAATTGTCGGGAAAAATGACAAGTATTTTGATAGCCAATAGTAGTAGCAATTTCTTCGATATTTTGGCTAGTATTCTTAAGTAAATAACGTGCAGCCACCATACGACGCTTGACAATCCAACTGTTAACCGTTTCTCCAGTTATTTTTGCGACTCTATTAGTTAGATAAGCCGCCGAGTAACCAACAGCTTCGGCTACATGGCTCAAGGTGATTCCCTTATGATAATTAGCTTCAATAAAATCAAAAACTTCTTGTAACTGAGGAACAACAGGAAATATAGATTTCTCTTCCTGCGATGCAACTATTTCGTTCTGTTCGGATTTTGAGATAATATCATAGTTGGCGCAGCAATAACTAAGGAAAGCCTGCTTTTTCTCCAATCGAATGGCGATCGCTTTTAACAATTGTTCTAATGTGGCGGGTTTAACGATATAGTCATCAGCACCAGATTCCATTCCACGGCGAAAATCTTCTTTAGTGCCTCTAGCGGTAAGAAAAATAAATGGAATAATTGCTGCTAGCGGATTTTGGCGCAACTTTTCTAAAACAGTGTACCCATCAATATCGGGCATCAATATATCACAAATGATTAAATCGGGTAAATGAGAAAGAGCTTGTTGAATTCCCGTTGTGCCATCACTAGCACTTATAATCTCAAAACCTTCAGTCTCAAGGCCGTCTATATACATATTACGGGTACGAGCATCATCTTCAATTACTAGGATTTTTGTTGGGATTGCTGGAGCCATGATTAATTAGTATAAGTTGGGATTGAAGGTTAGAAGTTTGTGCCGAATTCAAAAAAACATTGCTTTTTGGTTATATAACTTATTAGTAATAAAATTCATGTTTTAGTAATAAAAGAGTTTGTTGTGAAACAAGCGCCAGTTTTACAAATCAAGTATTTGTTGATGGAACTTTAAGAATAAAAGTAGTTCCGACACCAATTTTACTTGATAAAGAAATTTCACATCCATGTAAATCTGCAAGAGTTTTCACAATCGATAAACCCAGTCCAGTACCAGGTATATTATCAATATTGCTGCCTCGATAAAATGGCTCAAATATTTGTTGTCTATCTACTCCTGGAATACCAATTCCTTTATCTTTAACTTTAAAAATCACGTCACCATCTCCACATATAAGTTCTAAATCTACGGCGTTACTACCTGTAGA